>NZ_JAHWLU010000016.1:0-63604 GCF_022134725.1 Buttiauxella sp. S19-1 | reverse complement strand
CTATATAAGCGGTAAAACTGAGTAAATTTCCCCATAAAAACGCCTTAGTTTGCTATTTTAACGGGGTTTTAATGTCCGACTATAATAACTAAATTGCTTAATACCTATGCAACTGGAGAAGTATTTTGACCAAAACACAACATGAGGCGGTGAAAACCCGTCATAAGGAGAGTTCCCTCATTTTCCCGGTATTAGCGCTGGTCGTACTGGCGGTGTGGGGAGGAAGCCAGTCTTTACCGGCGGTTGTAGGGATTAATATTCTGGCCCTGGTGGGCATTTTAAGTAGTGCTTTTAGCGTGGTGCGTCATGCTGACGTGCTTGCGCACCGTTTAGGTGAACCTTATGGTTCCCTGATTCTTAGTCTTTCGGTGGTTATTCTAGAAGTTAGCTTAATTTCTGCATTGATGGCGACCGGTGATGCCGCGCCGACACTGATGCGCGATACGCTCTACTCCATCATCATGATTGTGACGGGGGGGCTGGTTGGTTTCTCTCTTCTGCTGGGTGGAAATAAATTCGCCACACAGTATATGAACCTGTTTGGCATCAAACAGTATTTGATTGCCCTGTTTCCCCTTGCGGTCATTGTGCTGGTGTTACCCACAGCGCTTCCGGAAGGTAATTTTAGTACCGGCCAGGCGTTAATGGCGGCGGCTATTTCGGCGGCAATGTACGGCGTGTTCTTGTTGATTCAGACCAAAACGCACCAGAGCCTGTTTGTCTATGAGCATGAAGACGAGTCTGACGACGATGACCCGCATCATGGCAAACCGTCGGCACACAGCAACACCTGGCACGCCATCTGGCTGATTGTGCATTTGGTGGCGGTCATTGCGGTGACTAAGATGAATGCGGTGCCGCTGGAGTCGCTGCTGACGACGCTGAATGCACCTGCGCAGTTTACGGGCTTCCTGATCGCGTTATTGATTCTCTCGCCGGAAGGTCTAGGGGCATTGAGGGCGGTGTTGAGTAACCAGGTGCAGCGCGCGATGAACCTGTTCTTTGGTTCGGTGCTGGCGACGATTTCACTGACGGTACCAGCCGTGACGCTGATTGCGTTGCTGACAGGCAACGATTTGACCTTTGGTTTAGGGATGCCTGAGTTAGTCGTGATGCTAACTTCATTAGTGTTATGCCAGATTTCGTTTTCAACCGGGCGCACCAATGTGCTCAACGGCACCGCGCACCTTGCGCTGTTTGCCGCTTATTTGATGACCATTTTTGCCTGACGAATTTGCGTCATAAAAAAAGCTCTTATCGTGAGATAAGAGCTTTTTATTTTGGTGGATGACGCTCGCGCTTATCCACCCTACCACGTCAAAAAGTCTGATTTTTGTAGGGCGGATAAGTGCAACGTCATCCGCCATTAGTCCTGACTTACTTGCTGGTATCCAGTGGTTCGAAATTCTTCACCAGATCGTCAATCGCTTTGATTTGCTTGAGGAATGGCTCGAGCTTCGCCAGCGGCAATGCAGATGGGCCATCACAACGTGCGTTATCTGGGTCCGGGTGCGCTTCGATAAACAGACCTGCCAGGCCAGTCGCCATACCGGCACGAGCCAGTTCAGTCACCTGCGCACGACGGCCGCCCGACGCTGAACCAAACGGGTCGCGGCATTGCAGAGCATGTGTCACGTCGAAAATAACCGGTGAACCGTTAGACACCTGCTTCATTACGCTAAAACCGAGCATGTCGACAACCAGGTTGTCGTAACCGAAGTTCGCGCCACGGTCACACAGGATAATCTGGTCGTTACCGCCTTCGTGGAATTTATCAACGATGTTACCCATTTGACCAGGGCTGACGAACTGAGGCTTCTTGACGTTGATCACCGCACCGGTTTTCGCCATCGCTTCTACCAGATCGGTCTGGCGGGCGAGGAACGCAGGCAGCTGAATCACATCAACTACATCGGCAACAGGTTGTGCCTGGCTTGCTTCATGAACGTCAGTGATGATTTTCACGCCGAAGGTTTGCTTCAGTTCCTGGAAAATCTTCATCCCTTCTTCGAGGCCTGGGCCACGATAAGAGTTGATGGATGAACGGTTGGCTTTATCGAAGGACGCTTTGAACACGTATGGAATGCCCAGTTTCTGGGTCACGGTGACGTAATGCTCACAAATACGCATTGCAAGGTCGCGTGATTCCAGTACGTTCATGCCGCCAAACAGCACAAACGGCAGGTCGTTTGCGACGTTGATGTCACCAATCTTAACCACTTTTTGTTCCATCTTTATCTCGCCTTGTTGGGAAACATTTAAAAATTTAGCATCAGTGCAAAGTGACCTGTTTTTGCGAAATCGAATTAATTTGCGCTTTGATCATCTCGCTAATCGGGTCTTCCGGGCACTGCTCGACAAAATAGCTGAGATCGGTAAGAGCCACGTGTTCGCAATCAAGCTGCGCATAAATTAAGCCACGATCGCGAATTTCATACGGGTCTTCCGGATTAAACTGGAGCAAGGTTTCACTGGTACGCAGTGCCAGTTCCATTTGACGTTCTTCCATCAGCGCAGATTTAAGGGTGTCGAGTAATTTACGCACCACTTCCGCGTTATCAGCTTCATCTAAATCTTCATCGAACAGTTCAGCTGTTGGCCCGACATTACCTTTCAACCACACTTCCAGCGTATGTTCGTTGAGCGTATCGCCGTTAAATGGGTTGATCAGCCACATTTCGCCGTCCATCCAGTCGCCACGCAAAATTAGCTGCGTGGGGAAAATTACAGGATTTAACGGGATATCAAGGCGCTCGGCAATCCATAACAGAATCGCCCCCAAAGACACCGCACTTCCCTGGCGTTTTGTCAGCACTTTATCAAGCCACAATGCATCGGATAAACGGTAAACGCCGCTGGAGTCTTTAAAACCCCAACTGCCATAAAACAGCTCAACTAATTTTTCGAGTTGCACATCCTGGTGCTGACCTTCGCAGATCTCTTCCCGCGCCAGGCTTGCCAGGCTTTCCAGTTGTGCACGCACTTCTTCTGCCGGGAAATCATCACGGATCAACTGCGAGACTAAAATCATGCCCTCGCACAACGGCGCCTGATTGAATTCGAAATCGGCTAACGACCTCATGACTTACCCCAGTAATGGTATTTTGGTGGTGGCGAGTTTAATGATGATGTAAAGCACCACCAGCGCCAGCAAAAAGGCAAATAGCCGGATCTGCTGACTGCGCGGGCGTTTGCCCAGCACGATAAACCCTAAAACGATATAGATAATAACGCCAAATAGCTTCTCAGTCAGCCATGCACCTTGCGGCGTGAAGGGATAGAAATGCGTAATCATCACCAGTGCAGCACCGCTGACCAGCAATAACGTATCATTCACATGCGGCACAATGCGCACCCAGCGCTTGTTCGACATGGCTGAATCGCGGTATTGCCACCAGTAGCGTAAAACGAACAAACTCACGGAAATGATAACCGTCAGAATATGAAAATGCTTGAGCGCGAAGTAAGTTGCCATTTTGCTCAGTTCCTTATCTTTAGAAAAAGCGTCCTGTTGTCAGACGGTCATTGCCACCGTAATCCTGACAGCTTTGTATCTCGGTATATCCGGCGTCGCTAAACAGTTCACGAACTTGTGCTGCCTGTTGCCAACCGTGTTCGAGCAATAACCAACCGCCCGATTCAAGGAAGTTGCGCGATGTTTCCACCAGCGTGCGTAAATCGGCCAAACCGTGGTTATCAGCCACCAGCGCACTGCGAGGTTCAAAGCGAACATCACCCTGTAAAAGGTGCGGATCTTCCTCATCAATATAGGGTGGATTACTGACAATCACGGCAAAACGCTGCGTATTGAGCGCACTAAACCAGTTGCTTTGCAAGACCTCAACGTTGGTTATTCCAAGGCGACTCGCATTATCGCGCGCAAGTTCAACCGCATCAGGTATCAAGTCCAGTGCGACAACGTCACAATCCGGGCGCTCGCTGGCAATCGCCAACGCAATCGCCCCGGTACCGGTGCCTAAGTCCAGCACGGAACACGCGGTGGCAGGCATTCTGGCGAGGGCTTGTTCGACAAGGCATTCGGTATCAGGGCGCGGAATAAGCGTCACCGGCGATACGCGCAAAGGCAGCGACCAAAACTCACGCTCGCCAACCAAATGCGCGATAGGCTCGCCCTTCACACGTCTTGCCAGCAAAACAGCAAGTTGTTGCTGTTGCTCGGCTGCCAGCTCGGTTTCACCAAAAGCGAGGATGAAGGTTCGTGCTTTACCGGTGACAAAACCCAGCAGGATTTCCGCGTCGCGACGCGGACTTTCACTTTCCTGAAGCTGGGCAATTGCCTGTTGTAACCAGTGTTTAAAATCCATTAATCCTGCTCAGACAGCGCCGCTAACTGGTCTGCCTGGAACTCCTGCACAATAGGCTCGATCAATGCGTCGAGTTTCCCTTCCATCACTTCATCCAGACGGTATAACGTCACGTTGATGCGATGGTCGGTTACACGGCCTTGCGGGAAGTTATAAGTACGGTTGCGGTCTGAACGATCGCCACTGCCCAGCAAATTGCGGCGCGTTGAAGCTTCTTCCTGTTGGCGTTTTGCTATTTCAGCGGCACGAATACGCGAACCCAATACCGAAAGCGCTTTGGCTTTGTTTTTATGCTGGGAACGTTCGTCCTGGCATTCCACTACGATCCCGGTCGGTAAGTGGGTAATACGAATTGCAGAGTCGGTGGTGTTAACGTGCTGACCGCCCGCGCCCGAGGAACGGAAGGTGTCGATACGCAAATCACCTGGATTGATATCTGGCAATTCCGCTTCAGGAATTTCTGGCATCACCGCGACGGTACAAGCGGAAGTATGGATACGCCCCTGAGATTCAGTTGCCGGAACACGCTGCACGCGATGACCGCCGGACTCAAACTTCAAACGGCCGTAAACACCTTCACCACTGATTTTGGCGATTACTTCTTTAAAGCCACCATGTTCACCGTCGTTGGCGCTCAGTATTTCAACTTTCCAGCGACGTGCTTCTGCGTAACGGCTGTACATACGGAACAGGTCACCGGCAAAAATAGCCGCTTCATCACCGCCGGTCCCGGCACGAACTTCCACAAAAGCGTTGCGTTCGTCATCAGGATCTTTTGGCAGCAGCAAGACTTGCAGTTGTTGTTCTAATTCTTCGCTGTCGCTTTTCGCCTGGTTTAATTCTTCTTGCGCCATTTCGCGCATTTCCGGGTCATCAAGCATGCTTTGTGCGGTTTCAATATCTTCCTGCACTTGACGCCATTTCAGGAAGCAACTGGAAACGTCACTTAACTGGGCATATTCACGTGACAAAGCACGGAAACGATCCTGGTCGGCAATTGTGGCAGCATCCCCAAGCAGTGCCTGAACTTCTTCATGGCGCTCTTGCAGAGCTTCTAGTTTGGCAACGATAGAAGACTTCATGGGCGGTGTTTCACCTTGTAATAAGAGTTTATTTGCTAATCCAGCCCGAGGCTGTTGCGCAGAATCTGCAGGCGTTCGTCATCCCCGTCACGGGCAGCCTGCGTGAGCGATTTGGTTGGAGCGTGGATCAGGCGGTTGGTTAATTTCCATGCCAAATCCTGAAGGACTGTTTCGGCATCGGCACCCTGCTGGAGCGCGGCGATAGCCTTAGCAGCCAGGTCATCACGAACCTGTTCTGCTTGTGTGCGGTATTCACGGATAGTTTCCGTTGCGCTTTGGGCACGCAACCAGGCCATGAACTCACCACTTTCCTGTGCGACAATCGTTTCAGCTTCAACGGCGGCAGCCTTGCGCTGCGCGAGGTTGCTTTGAATTATCGCCTGAAGGTCGTCAACGCTATACAGATAGGCGTTCGCCAGTTTGCCTACTTCCGGCTCAACATCGCGCGGGACGGCGATGTCGACTAACAGTAACGGCTGGTTGCGGCGAGCTTTTAACGCGCGTTCGACCATGCCTTTACCAATGATTGGCAGTGGGCTGGCGGTGGAACTAATAATAATGTCAGCTTCCTGCAAGCGAGAATCAATGTCACTCAGGCTTATTACCTCGGCACCGACTTCATCAGCCAGCACCTGAGCGCGTTCACGCGTGCGGTTGGCAATAATCATCTTCTGAACGTTGTGTTCACGTAAATGACGCGCCGCCAGTTCAATGGTTTCACCCGCACCAACCAGCAACACGGTGACAGTCGATAAGGATTCGAAAATTTGTCGTGCCAGGGTGCAGGCCGCGAACGCTACGGATACGGCACTCGCGCCGATTTCGGTTTCGGTGCGAACACGCTTGGCAACGGAGAAGGACTTCTGGAACATGCGCTCCAGTTCGCTGGAAAGCGAATGCCCTTTTTGTGAGTCGGCAAAGGCCTTTTTAACCTGCCCGAGGATTTGTGGCTCGCCGAGCACCAGCGAATCAAGACCACTTGCGACACGCATTAAATGGGTGACTGCGTCGTTGTCGTGATGCCAGTACAGGCTTTTACGCACTTCCTCTTCGTTGAGGTTGTGGTAATTACATAGCCAGCGCACGAGCTGCTCGTGCAGGTCTTCCTGTTCTTCGACGCTCAGATACAGCTCAGTCCGGTTACACGTCGACAACACCACCCCACCTTGCACCATCGGCTGTTCGAGCAGGCTGTTCAATGCCTGGTCGAGCGTGTCCGGCGAAAACGTAACACGTTCTCGCAACGAGACTGGAGCTGTTTTATGGTTGATGCCAAGCGCTAAAAGGGTCATTGAGCGGTCTGAGTAATACCGATGTTGATAAGGATTAACTCGGCGCATCATACAGGATGCGTGCAGTCAATAAAAGGGAGCCACTCCTTGTGGGGTATCACTACAATTAATGATTTAAGACAACATGACCATAGACGACCTGACTATGCGCCGCTAGCATAAACAGTTAACAACTAAAATTAATGAGAAGGAACCGTTGCCTCTATGTCTATGACGAAAGCCCGTCTGCTGCGCCTTGCGCCACTGGCAAGCCTTATTTTGACTGCTTGTGTCACGCCAAAACCAAGCGGTCCAGGCAAAAGTCCTGACTCTCCGCAGTGGTTACAACACCAGCAACAAGTACAAAAAATCACCCAATATCAAACACGTGGTGCTTTTGCTTATCTCTCCGATAGTCAAAAAGTTTATGCACGCTATAACTGGCAACAAACCTCGCCGGATCGCTATCGCTTATTATTGACTAACCCGTTAGGCAGCACCGAGCTTGAGCTCAATGCGCAGCCTGGTGTCGTGCAACTGACTGACCGCAATGGCAAAAAGTACGTCGCCGATAATGCAGAAGAGATGGTGGGTAAATTGACGGGAATGCCTATTCCGCTCAATAGCCTGCGTCAATGGATCCTCGGCCTGCCGGGTGAGGCCACTGACTATAAAATTGATGCTCAATATCGCCTGAGTGAAATCAACTACACCCAGGACGGCAAAACCTGGAAAGTGGTGTATAGCGATTATGACGACAGTGTGCAGCCTGCTCTGCCGTCAAATATGGAACTGCGCGAAGGCTCACAGCGTATCAAACTCAAAATGGATAACTGGACAGTCAAATAATGAGAAAACGTTGGCCATCCCCAGCAAAACTGAATTTATTTTTGTATATCACCGGTCGTCGTGCAGACGGATACCATAATTTACAAACTTTATTTCAGTTCCTTGATTATGGCGACACCCTCAGCATTGAGCCGACAAATGATGGTCAAATTCGCTTAGCTACTCCGATTGAAGGGGTGCCGGATGAAGAGAATTTAATTGTCCGCGCGGCTCGATTATTGCAAGACACCGCCCTGCTGATGGGCACGTTGCCGCAGGGTGCTGGGGCAGAAATCAGCGTTGAAAAACGATTGCCAATGGGCGGCGGTTTAGGTGGCGGGTCATCAAATGCAGCAACAGTGTTGGTGGCGCTAAACCATGTGTGGAACACCGGCCTGACTGAAGATCAACTGGCGGCGTTGGGTATCACTCTCGGCGCCGACGTCCCCGTATTCGTGCGTGGATTTGCCGCTTTTGCCGAAGGTGTTGGTGAGAAGCTCACCCCCGTCTCTCCACCGGAAAAGTGGTACCTGGTTGCACATCCTGGCGTCAGCATTCCCACGCCTGTCATTTTCAAAGATCCAGAGCTACCACGAAATACCCCGATCAGATCAATTGACACGTTATTAAACTGTGAATTTGGTAATGATTGTGAGGTTATCGCAAGAAAACGTTTTCGTAAGGTTGATGAGCTGCTTTCCTGGCTGTTAGAATACGCGCCGTCGCGCCTGACCGGCACCGGCGCTTGTGTGTTTGCTGAATTTGACACCGAGAACGCTGCCCGCCAGGTGCTTAAGCAAGCCCCGGAATGGCTGCATGGGTTTGTTGCGCGAGGCGTTAATGTCTCCCCGCTGCATCAGGCCATATCCGGGCAAGCTGAGTATTGGTGACAACGTCACCTTGTTTCAGACGTTGCATCAAGCTCTTTATACACCGCCTGGATGGCGCTACCCCGCCCGCATAAGCTGCGGTAGTACCATCCGCCACTGGACGCATGCCTGAGGTTTTTCTCGTGCCTGATATGAAGCTTTTTGCTGGTAACGCCACCCCGGAACTAGCACAACGTATTGCCAACCGCCTGTACACCTCCCTTGGTGACGCCGCCGTCGGTCGTTTTAGCGACGGAGAAGTAAGCGTACAAATCAACGAAAATGTACGCGGTGGTGATATTTTCATCATCCAGTCCACCTGTGCACCAACTAATGACAACCTTATGGAATTGGTTGTTATGGTCGACGCCCTGCGCCGTGCTTCTGCAGGTCGTATCACCGCTGTTATCCCTTACTTTGGTTATGCTCGTCAGGATCGCCGTGTGCGTTCCGCCCGTGTGCCAATCACCGCGAAAGTGGTTGCTGACTTCCTCTCAAGTGTTGGGGTTGACCGTGTTCTCACCGTGGACTTGCACGCAGAACAGATTCAGGGCTTCTTCGATGTTCCTGTAGATAACGTTTTCGGTAGCCCAATCCTGCTAGAAGATATGCTGCAAATCGGCCTGGAAAACCCAATCGTGGTTTCTCCAGATATCGGTGGCGTTGTGCGTGCTCGTGCTATCGCAAAACTGCTTAACGATACCGACATGGCTATCATCGACAAACGTCGTCCTCGCGCTAACGTTTCCCAGGTTATGCATATCATCGGTGATGTATCTGGCCGTGATTGTGTACTGGTTGACGATATGATCGATACCGGCGGCACTCTGTGCAAAGCAGCTGAAGCACTGAAAGAGCGTGGTGCTAAACGTGTGTTTGCTTACGCAACTCACCCGATTTTCTCCGGCAATGCGGTTCACAACCTGCGTAACTCCGTGATCGACGAAGTTATCGTATGTGACACCATCCCACTGTCTGATGAAATCAAAGCACTGCCTAACGTCCGCACCCTGACTCTGTCTGGCATGTTGGCTGAAGCTATTCGCCGTATCAGCAATGAAGAATCAATCTCTGCGATGTTCGAGCACTAATCGAACTCGTTTAAAAAAACCCGCTGCGGCGGGTTTTTTCTTTTGTAGTATGTATTTATTAAACCAATGCCTCCTTCACCTGCCATATCCCTCATAAATGACAGATGATGCGCTCACGGATGGAATCAAAGTGAAAAACGTATCTTCTTCTATATTACCTTTCCGCGCTCTGGTAGACGCTTGTTGGCGAGAGAAATACACGGTTTCTCGTTTTAGCCGCGATGTTATCGCTGGTATTACCGTAGGGATTATTGCTATTCCCCTGGCGATGGCGTTAGCGATTGGCAGCGGTGTCGCCCCGCAATATGGCCTGTATACTTCAGCGATTGCCGGGATTGTGATTGCCTTAAGCGGCGGTTCACGTTTCAGTGTTTCCGGCCCAACAGCCGCGTTTGTGGTGATCCTCTATCCGGTGGCGCAACAGTTCGGCCTTGCGGGTTTACTCATCGCCACATTGATGTCCGGCGTGTTTCTTATTTTGTTTGGTTTGGCGCGGTTTGGCCGCCTGATTGAATACATCCCGCTTTCCGTAACACTCGGTTTTACCTCCGGGATTGGGATTACCATCGCCACTATGCAGGTGAAAGATTTCTTTGGCCTGACGCTGGAACACGTGCCGGAACACTACCTGAATAAAGTGGCGGCGCTGGCGATGGCGATGCCAACAATTAATCTCGGCGATGCGGCAATTGGTATCGTGACACTCGGCGTGTTGATTCTCTGGCCGCGTTTTGGCATTCGTTTACCCGGCCACTTACCGGCACTGCTGGCAGGCTGTGCCACCATGGCAGCGGTACATGCAGCAGGCTTCGATGTGGCGACTATCGGTTCACGCTTCCACTATGTATTGGCTGACGGCACCCAGGGCAATGGCATTCCACAATTGTTGCCACAACTGATGCTGCCGTGGAATATTCCCAACTCAAACTTCACGCTGAGCTGGGATTCTTTAAGCGCCCTGCTCCCGGCAGCCTTTTCGATGGCGATGCTCGGCGCAATTGAATCGCTGCTGTGCGCCGTGGTGTTAGATGGTATGACGGGCACCAAACATAACGCCAACAGCGAACTTATCGGCCAGGGGATGGGCAATATCATTGCGCCATTCTTTGGTGGGATTACTGCCACCGCCGCCATTGCCCGGTCAGCCGCCAACGTGCGCGCTGGCGCAACATCACCGATGGCTGCCGTGATTCACGCATTGCTGGTGATTATGGCGTTATTGGTGCTGGCCCCTCTGCTTTCCTGGTTGCCGCTTTCCGCAATGGCCGCCCTGCTGCTAATGGTGGCGTGGAATATGAGTGAAGCGCATAAAGTGGTCAGCCTGCTGCGCCGTGCGCCGAAAGACGACATCATCGTCATGCTTATCTGCATGTCGTTAACGGTGCTGTTCGATATGGTTATCGCGATTAGCGTGGGGATTGTGCTGGCCTCTTTACTGTTTATGCGTCGCATTGCCCGCATGACCCGTCTGGCACCGGTAAACATTCCTACACCAGAAGGTGTGCTGGCATTACGCGTCACCGGGCCGCTATTCTTCGCCGCCGCCGAGGGATTATTTAATGATCTCGCCCAGCGCGTTGAGCAAAACCATCTGATTATTTTGCAATGGGATGCCGTTCCGGTACTGGATGCCGGTGGACTGGATGCGTTTCAACGTTTTGTGGAAAAACTGCCGGAAGGTTGCGAATTGCGGGTAACTAACCTGGAGTTTCAGCCGCTTAAAACGCTGGCTCGTGCGGGTGTTAAGCCCATTGCGGGTCGCCTTGCTTTCTTCCCGGATATTCAGGCTGCATTGGCTGAGTAAAGTTTTTGCCAAAAAAAACGGTTCTGCGACAGAACCGTTTTCATTTTCTAAATTTAGTTAACTATGTTTATGGCTGTCATCGCGGCGGCAACGTTTATCAAAGTGGCGCACCCACCAGTAACGGTCACCTACTTGTTCGTGCCCACCGACACGCGCACCAGCCAGCCAAAGCACCGCACCAACAAAAATGCTTAACACAGCACCGTGGGCGAAATATTGCGGGAAATTGAATTGAGGGAGTTGGTTTAAAATTGAGTAACCAACACCACCCACCATGACGACAAGCCCCAAGCCCATGAAAATGTTGCCGAGTAATGAAGCGTTTTTGCGTTTCATATGTCACCTCCGGGTGTACCTGGGTCGGCGGGGGAAATCCCCATTCCTTGTGTGTAAAGTATAGACAACACCGCTTCGAATTATGTGCGTGGGCGATCACAATTACGAATGAAAGCCTACATATATTTACAAATAACTCGCTGAATAGCATGAAATTCTAATTGTTTAGATGATGAACTATTCAACACTTGAATAGGGATTGCATTGCTTCTTTGTCATCGAGTCCTGGGCACAGTAAACTACGCGGCTCTTGTCTGTTTTCAGGATATTAAACGTGAGCATTAAATTAATTGTTGGCCTGGCAAATCCAGGTGCGGAATATGCTGCAACCCGCCATAACGCAGGAGCCTGGTATGTGGATCTGCTTGCACAGCGCCATAATCAGTCGCTCAAAGAAGAAAGCAAATTCTTCGGTTACACAGCGCGCATAAACCTTGCCGGTGAAGATGTTCGCCTGTTGGTGCCAACCACGTTTATGAACCTCAGTGGTAAAGCTGTTGGGGCGATGGCGACATTTTTCCGCATCGCGCCAGATGAAATTCTTGTTGCGCACGATGAGTTAGATCTACCGCCAGGTGTAGCAAAATTCAAACTCGGCGGCGGCCACGGTGGCCACAATGGCCTGAAAGACATCATCAGCAAACTGGGCAATAACCCTAACTTTCACCGCTTACGCGTCGGAATCGGCCATCCAGGTGATAAAAACAAAGTTGTCGGCTTTGTATTGGGTAAACCGCCGCTCAGCGAACAGAAGCTGATTGATGACGCAGTAGACGAAGCGGCACGTTGCACTGAGGTATGGCTGAAAGAAGGTTTAACCAAAGCCACCAATCGCCTGCACGCCTTTAAAGCGCAATAAACGTTCTCGCGGCTTTCAGCAAGGATTTCTGCGCCCGTTATATACCGTTTGGGTGTATAATGGGGAAAGTTATGATCATTTTATCAATGAGACAACATCAACTCATTGAATATCAAGTAATTAAGGTGAATTAAACCATGGGATTCAAATGCGGTATCGTCGGCTTGCCGAACGTTGGTAAATCAACCCTGTTCAACGCGCTCACCAAAGCGGGAATCGAAGCTGCAAACTTCCCGTTCTGTACCATTGAGCCGAACACTGGTGTGGTACCAATGCCGGACCCACGTCTGGATAAACTGGCCGAAATCGTAAAACCACAGCGCATTCTGCCAACTACCATGGAGTTCGTTGATATCGCCGGTCTGGTGAAAGGCGCATCCAAAGGTGAAGGCCTGGGTAACCAGTTCCTGACCAACATTCGCGAAACCGAAGCCATCGGCCACGTAGTGCGTTGTTTTGAAAACGACAACATCATTCACGTGAATAACAAAGTTGATCCAGCCGATGACATCGAAGTCATTAACACTGAGCTGGCGCTTTCAGATCTGGATACTTGCGAACGTGCCATCCACCGCGTGCAGAAGAAAGCAAAAGGCGGCGATAAAGACGCAAAAGCTGAACTGGCTGCGCTGGAAAAATGTCTGCCACAGCTTGAGAACGCGGGTATGTTGCGTGCGCTTCCTCTGACCGAAGAAGACAAAGCGGCTATCAAATACCTGAGTTTCCTGACGCTGAAACCAACGATGTATATCGCGAACGTCAATGAAGACGGTTACGAAAACAACCCATACCTCGACAAAGTGCGCGAAATCGCCGCTGCTGAAGGTTCTGTGGTTGTTGCTGTTTGTGCCGCCGTTGAGTCTGATATTGCTGAACTTGACGATGCTGACCGTGACGAGTTCATGGCAGAAATGGGCCTGGAAGAACCAGGCCTGAACCGCGTTATCCGCGCGGGCTATGAGTTATTAAACCTGCAAACTTACTTCACCGCTGGCGTGAAAGAAGTACGTGCATGGACTATCCCAGTTGGCGCTACAGCTCCACAAGCTGCGGGTAAAATCCACACTGACTTCGAAAAAGGCTTCATCCGTGCTCAGACTATTGCCTTCGAAGACTTCATCACCTACAAAGGTGAGCAAGGCGCGAAAGAAGCAGGCAAAATGCGTGCTGAAGGTAAAGACTACATCGTTAAAGATGGCGATGTAATGAACTTCCTGTTCAACGTCTAATTCCCTTTCAGCCCACAGCATTTTTATGCTCAGGGCTGGAAGATGAAACAATTAAAAGTCCACGCTATTGCGTGGGCTTTTTTTATCGTCTGAATATATCCATTATCGCTAATAATGAAACTTATCCACTGTCCATTTTTATACAGTAATTATTTAGATGAGGAATAAAGTGTATATTTTTGGACATCGACCACAATAATATTTATCGTTGACGCAGTAAATAGCCAGATTTATAATCCCGCCCCTCTCATGTAAACATTACCTGTTATCCAAACCATTTATTTCATAAGTGTAACGAGTAAGTACTTTTTTCTAACATTACCAGAGCCGTAATTTTAGAGTCAGATCTATAAAGAACATTAAAATTATCAACTTATAACTTTCCTCCAGAGTCTTCTTTAATCACTTAATAAGAGCACGTACAGAACAATGGTTGATAAAGAGCTCATTCGTCATGAAGTTGTGCCGTCGGCAAGGAAGGAGTCCAACAACCATGGGGAGTACCACTGGTATCATTCGATTACCGGGAAGGTAGCCATTTACCTGATGCTTGGGGTCTTGATTGCCTATAGCGTTGGTTCTGGTGCTGGATTTTTTGAAGTGAAGCGCATTTCTCAAACACAGTGGTTTAAGCAGGCTGCGACTAATTCGCAAATTACCAGCTATATTATTCGTAATATCTACACTTCCGTTGCTGTTAAATCCAATAGCGAAGGACAGGTTGTCAGCATTGAATCAGAAAGACCGCTATGGGATGACGAAAGCGTAATCCAGACAGGTTTCAATCCAGCCGATATGCTGACTCTGGTTTCAACGCAAACTCATAATCCAACGTGGTTATTGTATTACGATGATAAACACGGCTTTATTGATACCCAAACGCAACAACAAGTCACGATAACTGATGATAATAAAGGCCCAGGCTTTGCACTCAAGGAATATTACCGTGGATTTGCCACTGTCGGCTGCAAAGAGTATTTCGTCGGCTCGATTCCAATTGTTAATTTGTCAGGCAAGTTACTCGGTGCTGTGGTCACCAGTATCGGTGAACGTGACGCACTGTTGGAGATCCATAATCAATTATTGAATCACACTTTACTGATACTGGTTCTAATCCTCGGCGCGACAGTTGTTGTGGTTAATTGGCTGGTGCGTAATCTTTTTCGCCCCGTTCCCCGTCTTATCCAGGCAGTATCATCGATAGCCGATGAAAAAACCGATCAGGTTACACCGTTCCAGTCTCAGGAGGATGAAATAGGTGAGCTCGCCAGGGCGATTGAAAAGTTGCGGGTCGCTATGGTTGAGCGCGGCTATTTGCAACGCATGCAGGAGATGGCACTAAAAATGGAATACATGGCGCACCATGATTCTCTGACCTTACTACCTAATAGAGTTGCCTATCGAAATTCCATCGACGGACGACTGGTCAAAGTGAAAACCGAAGGCACCCTTTTTAATCTCCTGTTAATCGATTTGGATAATTTTAAACCTGTTAATGACACCTACGGCCATGTCGTGGGAGACGAGTTGCTCGTCGAATCAGCGACAAGATTGTCCACCCTGGTCAGCAGTGGAGATACGGCTATCCGCTTAGGTGGGGACGAATTTGCCATTCTTCAGCAGGTTAATTGCAACCAGATCTCAGAAGCCGAGGCGTTAGCCAATAAAGTGTTACATGCACTTAACGCTCCCTTTAACTGCAGTGGGCATACTTTTGCCATCAGTAGCAGTATCGGGATTTCTTGCGCACCGCAGCACGGCCAAACCCGCGAGGATTTATTTGCGCACGCCGATCTCGCGCTTTACACCTCCAAAAACTTCGGCCGCAACTGCTTTCATTTCTACGCTAACGGCATGACCATGAACCACGAAGCAATGACTGTATCGGGAAACTATTTTGACCAGGCGCCAGGCAATGCCCGAGTGACGACAGAGCCGGGCAAGAGAAAATAGAAAAGCCATGAAGAATCGAGTCTCTCATTTAAATTATTCATTATCCTCACTGGCTCTGATACTGACGCTCAGCTTCAGCCTGCTGGCATCTTCTGCCAGCAGAGCAGATGAGCTGGTTTCAAGTATCGAGAAAACCAGCGCGATTACGCTGAGCTATGAGACAGATGTTTTCCCCTTCTCCTATGTTGCAGATAACAAACCACACGGATACTCCATTGATATCTGCTATAAACTGGTCGACATGATCAGGCAGGAACTTCATCTGCCATTGTTGAAGATTAATTGGGTTCCAGTCACCACTGCTACTCAATTTTTAACCATCAAAAATAAAACGATCGATATGGGATGTATTCCCACGATCTACACCGCCGAGCGCCAACAAACCGTGACGTTTTCCGAGCCCTATTTCTTTTCGGCAACTCGTTTTGTCTCGCGTAAGGAAGATGATATTTCGGGCATTACCGAACTTAATGGGCATACGGTGATGGTAAAAAGTGGCACCGTGTTCGTCAGGCACATCCAGGATGCTAATGCTTTGTATCAGCTATCCCTTAACATTGACCTTGATACCGACAATGTTAAAGCCTTCTCTGAACTTGAAAGCGGCAGAACGCCAGCAATTATCTCCAGTGAGGTTTTATTACTTGGGCAAATAGCGCTTTCAGCCAATCCCGAGGCGTTTACCCTATCAGATGACTTGCTAAGCCCGCGCCTGCCCATCGGAATGCCGATGCAGAAAGGTAACCCCCAATTTGCGGAGTTGATTAATCACGCGATGAAGCGCCTGATGTTGAGCACTGAATTCATTACTATTTATAACAAATGGTTTATGCAGCCAATCATGCCTGAAGGTATTACGCTCAACTTGCCATTTTCACCTGAGTTGCAGCAATCAACGCTTTCGAAACAATTTTATTCTTATTAAAAGGTTTTCACCGGGGCACCCCGGGGAATTTAGCCAACAATAAAAAGTTAAAAAAATGAAAAAAATGAGTTTTCTTACATATAGCCTAAGTTTTTTATTCGTCTGCTATACAGGACTGGTTCATGCCGACTCAAACCTCTCCACTTTGCAGAATATTTCTGCACGTAAAATGATTAATATTGGCTATCGTGATGCAGCCCCCTACTCTTATAAAACCAGCGATGGGCATGTTATTGGATATGTCATTGACTTATGCAGAGATGTTACCGAATCTTTGAAAAAGGAACTGCATATTAGCAATCTGGCGGTTAATTATGTTCCGGTGCCCCTTACGATGCGCACCACAATGCTAAACCATAATATTATTGATATGGACTGTTCGGTGAACACTGATACTGTGAAACGTGCAAGCCTCGTTCTTTTCTCTCGCCATTATTTATCTGTGAGTACACGTGCGGGGATGCAGGCAGGGAATTCTGTTCACACCTATAACGATTTAGCGGGGAAAACAATCAGTGTGGCAAGAGGCTCATCTGACTTAGTGAATCTTAATCAGCTTAACCGTCTGCAAAAGCTTAATATTTTGATCCTTTCTCAACCAACGATGAAAGAGTCATTTGATATGATGAGCAATCATAAATGTTTTGCTGCTGCCATGAATGAAGTGTCATTAAGAGAACTTATTGAAAATAGCGGGGATTCATCACAATATGCTGTTTCAGATGGGGTTTTCGGTCCTGCCCAGAACCTCGGTATTATGCTACGTCATGACGATACTGAGTTTAAAAAAATTATTGATAAGACGCTTTTAACTCGATTTGAACGCCCAGATTTCAAACAGTTCTATGAACAATGGTTTAATCATACCTTACCAGGCAAAAATATTAATCTTCATATCCCATTGACATCGTCCATGTATAAATATTTAACTCAAAAAGAGTCATGATTATTCAATCATATTTCTGAATATCAGAGATAAAAAAGGGAGAAAGCTTACTTTCTCCCTCAATACAGTTACCATGAATTGATGTTAATTACATCAATTGCAGAATCATGCAGAAAGACATACCGCATAATACACCATATAACAAGTTATTCTGTGCTGTTTTGCGTACGCGTTTTTGAGAATGGATGGTGACGTCTTCCAGTCTTTTACGTACGCTGCGCGAAACCTGAACATGGTGTGATATTACATCTTTTGAACAATGTCGGAATCTAGCAATATCATCCCGAATAAACTCATCGACAACACCCTTGTTAGCTTTGAGTTCGCGGACAATTCCTTCAAGCATTTTCTCCATGCCTTTTACCCGCAGGACAACATCTTCTTCCATTTCCAGTGACAACATAATCAAAATCCGTGATTAATAATAACACTCAGAGGTAAATCATTTACCTCCTATCCATTGTTCAATAATAATGTAGCTAAGAAATAACCTAATCAAGCACATAAAGATTAATAAAACTTAAGTTGAAAATATTTCAAGTGAATTGGCGCTAAATTGCTCATCCGTGAATAACAATTGAAAGCTTACCGTGTAAAGGGCTATTTCTGAATAGTAACGAGATTTGCCAGCGTGGGAAGTTCGTTGTCCAGTAAGGGGCTTTTAATGCCCACAATCTGTTTTCAACAAAATATTACATTCTGCAAATAATTTTTAAGATCCATTCATCATATAGAGAAAGCTGAAGCGTTTTTCCGGATGTAAACCCATTGCCAAAAACAGGACACCACTCTTTTTTCCTTACCAGTCTCGGCAATATTTTATTAACGCATTGATAACACTTCGCTGTATTTCTGCGCATTCCGATTTTGAAACAGTGTTTTTAATTCCTTTCGCTGCAAGTTACCTCTATAATATGCGAGGTCCTGACTTGAATGGTTTCAGCACATTGAACTGTCTTATTACATTAGAAAGCAATCCACATCACCGGCAGGCTGAACCGCAAGCACACTTTCCTCTGCACGCTTTATTTCTGTCACCTATCCTTACCAGGTGGCACTTGAACAATACCAGCTTTAGTTTGCGCTCCGGCGCCCGTATCGACCGGAACCGAATTTTCACAATCCTTCTCAACTTACAGATAAGACTGTCATGAAAAAGACTAAAATTGTTTGCACCATCGGTCCAAAAACCGAATCCGAAGAAATGCTGAGCAACATGCTTGATGCTGGCATGAACGTAATGCGTCTGAACTTCTCCCACGGTGACTACGAAGAACACGGTCAGCGTATCAAGAACCTGCGCAACGTGATGGCGACATCAGGTAAGAAAGCAGCAATTCTGCTGGACACCAAAGGTCCTGAAATCCGCACCATCAAACTGGAAGGCGGCAAAGACGTTTCTCTGAAAGCGGGCCAGACTTTCACGTTCACCACTGACAAAACTGTTGTAGGTAACAGCGACATCGTTGCTGTGACTTACGAAGGTTTCACCAGCGACCTGAGCGTGGGCAATACTGTACTGGTAGACGATGGTCTGATCGGTATGGAAGTCACTGCAATTGAAGGTAAAAACGTTGTTTGTAAAGTACTGAACAACGGCGACCTGGGCGAAAACAAAGGCGTTAACCTGCCAGGTGTTTCCATCGCTCTGCCCGCTCTGGCTGAAAAAGACAAACAAGATCTGATCTTCGGTTGCGAACAAGGCGTTGATTTCGTTGCTGCGTCCTTCATCCGTAAACGTTCTGACGTCGTTGAAATCCGCGAGCATTTAAAAGCTCATGGCGGCGAAAACATCCAGATCATCTCTAAAATCGAAAACCAGGAAGGCCTGAACAACTTCGATGAAATCCTCGAAGCTTCAGACGGTATCATGGTTGCTCGTGGTGACCTGGGCGTTGAAATCCCGGTTGAAGAAGTTATCTTCGCGCAGAAGATGATGATCGAGAAATGTGTTCGCGCTCGTAAAGTTGTTATCACTGCAACTCAGATGCTCGACTCCATGATCAAAAACCCACGCCCTACCCGTGCAGAAGCTGGTGACGTTGCTAACGCCATCATCGACGGTACCGACGCAGTAATGCTGTCTGGTGAGTCTGCTAAAGGTAAATACCCACTGGAAGCCGTGACCATCATGGCTACTATCTGTGAGCGTACTGACCGCGTGATGACCAGCCGTCTGGATAACAACCATGACAGCCGTAAACTGCGCATTACTGAAGCAGTTTGCCGTGGTGCGGTTGAAACTGCAGAAAACCTGGAAGCGCCAGTCATTGTGGTCGCAACCCAGGGCGGTAAATCAGCGAAAGCTGTGCGTAAATACTTCCCGAACGCAACTATTCTGGCGCTGACCACCAATGAAGTGACTGCTCGTCAGTTAGTTCTGAGCAAAGGTGTGATTCCTCAGTTGGTTAAAGAAATCGCTTCTACTGATGATTTCTACCGTCTGGGTAAAGAAGTTGCGCTGGAAAGCGGCCTGGCTCGCAAAGGCGACATCGTAGTGATGGTTTCTGGTGCTCTGGTACCAAGTGGCACAACCAATACTGCGTCTGTTCACGTACTGTAAATTTACTGTGAACGAATAATTTGCTTAAAAAGCGCCTTCGGGCGCTTTTTTTATTCGGCTTAGAAGCCATTTCTGATTAAAAAGCAAATCGGCCTGCTCTATTTAAGTCGTGTTTTACTAAGATGAATCCGATTAAAATCCTCTGTTTTTTCTATTTTTTTTAGGTTTTAGCCTCGGTTCGGTGTTTCTTTGAGCGAACGATCAAATTTAAGTGCATTCCCATCAAAAATTTATTCTCAAGATAAAAAACTTTGTGTAATACTTGTAACGCTACATGGAGATTAACTCAATCTAGAGGGTATTAATAATGAATCGTACTAAACTGGTACTGGGCGCGGTAATCCTGGCTTCTACTATGCTGGCAGGTTGTTCTTCTAACGCTAAAATCGATCAACTGTCTTCTGACGTTCAGACTCTGAACGCTAAAGTTGATCAGCTGAGCAACGACGTGAACGCAATGCGTTCTGACGTTCAAGCTGCTAAAGACGACGCAGCACGCGCTAACCAGCGTCTGGACAACCAAGCTCACTCTTACCGTAAGTAAGAGTACTTGTATTAAAATGGCGCACATTGTGCGCCATTTTTTTTGCCTGAATATCCTGCACTCAAAACGCCTCTAATTCATCACCACGCTACTCTGCCCGCTAACCATGCTCCCAGTACTGTTTGTCGCAGGCGCGCTGCCTGTGGTCGTTCTGACGCTCTGTATCGGGGTAATGTTGACGGGTTGTGATGGAACACCTTGCGCAGCATTCACTAACACCGGATAACCCGCTCGCCTTGCGATGGCACTATCCACCTGCGCTTTGTCACTCATCGGGTTGTCGATAAACGAACCAAACGAGGCTGAAATAGCAATCGGCACGGTTTGTGGATTCTCCCAGTCATTACGCGACAACGGCTGATGCACTTCCACATAACGCCTGCCATCAGGTTCGATGCTGAATTTCACCGGCTCGTTGATGATTTGAACCCGTGTCCCCCACGCCACCTGGCTAAACAACGCTTTAATATCCGGCGCACGCATACGCATACAACCCGAACTCACGCGTAAGCCAATACTGTTACGGGCATTAGTACCGTGAATCAAAAACTCGCCGCCGCCCTGCTCCAGGCGCAGTGCATAACGCCCAAGTGGGTTATTAGGCCCTGCTGGCACCACTGCGGGCAGCGTAATACCTTGTGCGGCTGAACGTGCACGAATATTCGCGGTTGGCGTCCAGGTCGGATTAGGGATTTTTTGACTGACGCGAGTCACCATCACGGGTGTTTCACGCCCAAGCTGACCAATACCGAGCGGATAAACCTCAACCCGGTTCTGCCCTGGCGGATAGTAATACAACCGCAACTCGGCCAAATTGATAACAATCCCCTCACGCGGGGCATCTGGCAGAATCATTTGCGACGGTATGGTTAATTCACTTCCCGGTTTCGGTAAGAAAGGGTCAACAGTATTGTTTGCCTCGATTAACAGTAACACTCCGGTATTATATTTCGCAGCAACTGCCTCAAGGTTTTTACCATCACCAGGAACAATATAGGTTTGATTCTCGCCGATTATTCGGCTGCCCGGAGGGGGCAATAAATAGTCAACGGCCCAGGCCGACTGGCTTGCCGCCAGAGCACTGATAAGAATTAATGTAATTTGAGAGAACGCGCGCTTCATACTGGATTCCTGTATTCACCGGCTGGAATGCCGGAATGCTGAAAACCGTACGAGGTAATAAAATTACCTCGCGTTTACAGGATGAAAGCTGTTCTTTGAGTTTAGCTAAGATTAGAAGCTTTGGTACGGATTGCGCGGATCATTGCTTCAAGCCCCTGGGAACGAGAAGGTGTAAGGTGCTGAGCCAACTCAAGTTTCTCAAACCATGGGCGAACATCAAACGCAACAATATCCTGCGCAGTCATCTGCTGGTAGAGAATAAACACAATAGCAATCAGCCCTTTGACAATCGCGGCGTCGCTGTCGCCCTCAAGCTTCATCACACCATCAGGCTGTTGCTGCATCACAATCCACACCTGGCTCTGGCAACCCTGAATGGTGTTTTCCGCTTTGCGCTCACTTTCAGGAAACTCGGGCAGACGCCCGCCAAGTTCAATGATGTAGAGATACTTCTCTTCCCAGTTGCTACAGCGGCTGAAATTCTTCAATAACTTTTCTTTGTCGGGCATGGTGGCCATGGCTTTCTCCCTGTTAGCCCAATAGACGATGGATACGCTGTAACCCCGTCACCAGGCGATCCACCTCTTCTTCAGTGTTATACATGGCGAACGAAGCGCGACACATCGCCGGAACCTGGTAGAACGCCATTAACGGCATGGCGCAATGGTGCCCGGTACGCACCGCAATGCCATAGTTATCGAGAAAACTCCCCACGTCGTAGGCATGATGTTTACCCAAATTAAACGCGATCACCCCAAGACGTTGATCCGGGCCGTAAATCGTCAGGTCTGGAACCGCTTTTAGCGCCTGCTGCGCATAACGCATCAGCGATTGCTCGTACTCGCTCACCTCAGTTAAGTTTAGGCTATCGACATAACGTAACGCGGCGCCCAGTCCGATGATGCCTGCGGTATTTGGCGTCCCCGCTTCGAAGCGCCACGGTGCCGCGGCGTAGGTCGTGCCTGCGGTCAGACTCACACTGGCGATCATCGATCCGCCCCCTTCCCACGGTGGCATGTTTTGCAGGATTTCTTCACGGGCATACAACACGCCAATACCCGTTGGGCCGTAAATTTTATGCCCCGAGAAAAGATAGAAATCGCAATCCAAATCTTGCACATCGATAGTGTGGTGCATGATGGCCTGAGCCCCATCCACCAGCACTTTCACACCAGCCTGATGCGCTGTGGCGATCATTTCTCGCACCGGGTTTTCAGTGCCCAGTACGTTAGAAACCTGGGTAATCGCCAGCAATTTTGTACGCTCATCAATCAGCGTAGGGAACACATCCAGTTGCAACGTGCCGTCCTGATTCAGCGGAATCACACGCAGTGTTGCACCGGTATGCTCGCAGAGGATTTGCCACGGCACGATATTCGCGTGGTGCTCCATGGTGGAAATAATGATGTTATCTCCGGCCTGGATATTGGCACGCCCCCAGCTGTTGGCGACCAGGTTAATCCCTTCGGTGGTGCCTCGAACAAAAACGATTTCTTCCGGCGATTGCGCATTAATAAAACGCGAAACCTGGTTGCGTACGTTTTCCATTAACTGTGTCGCTTCCGCGCTCAGCGTATGGATCCCGCGATGTACCGCAGCGTAACCGTGGCTGTAAAAATCCAGTTCAGCATCAATGACCGCCTGCGGTTTTTGCGCGCTAGCGGCACTGTCTAAATAGACCAGCGGCTGCCCGTTAACCTCCCGGCTTAAAATTGGAAAATCAGCACGCACCCGTTCTATGGAAAAACTCATGCCTCGCCCCCTGCAAACCGTTGGCCGATCCGCGCCAACACTTGCTGTTTTAATGCTTCGTCACGAATGCTTTCCGTAAGCTCTGCGGCGAAGGCATAGATAATCATCTGAAGTGCAGCCTGCTCTTTAATGCCACGCGAACGCAGGTAGAACATCTGTTCATCGTCGATACGGCCGATGGTGGCACCGTGGCTGCATTTCACATCGTCGGCGTAAATTTCCAGTTGCGGCTTGGTGTCCACTTCCGCCAGACGCCCAAGCAACAGGTTGTTGTTGGTCATCTGTCCGTCAGTTTTAATCGCATGCTGCGCCACTTTGATCATGCCGTTAAACACCGCACGGCCTTTATCGCGCACGATGGTTTTATGCAGCTGACGGCTGTTGCAGTAGCCTTTGTTGTGTTCAAGCCAGGTTCGCGTGTCGCACACTTCGTTGTTAATCGGCAACGCCAGACTGTTCATGCGCAACTGCGTATTTTCGCCATTGAGCTGCGAACTGGTGTTATGGCGCAACACCGCGGCACCCAACAAGAAGCTGTTGCTGTCAACGGTAGCATCCTGGCCTATCACTAAATCGTTATGGGCAAAGTGGTAGCTTTGCGCGTTCTCAAACGCCAGCTTGTAGTGGTGCAACTGGCTGTTTGCCGCTGCATCGACAGTCAAGCGTGCGCCGGTAAAATGCGCGTGCTCGTCAAAACTGGCGTAATGCTCGATAACCGTCGCTTTAGCACCCTCACCAAGAGATAAATGGTGGCGATAGTGCGCAGTATTCATTTCACCCAATTCACTGCCACGGCTGATGTGCATCAATAACAACGCCTTAGCGGGGCTATGATTTCGCGCAACACGGATATGCGTCACGCTTTCGGCGAGGCTTTCAGTGAGATGCAGAAACACTTCACCCTGCACGGCTGCTGGCAAAGAATCACGCTTTTCATCAACGATAACGTCAAAACCGCTATTGGTGAGATCGTCACTTAGCTCAGCGTTAAAGCGCCCATCGACAAACACCAGTCGCCACGCATCTATTGGCAGCACCAGCTCGTCGCGTTGCACAGCTGTAAAAACTTCAGGTGCGGGCAAGATAAACTGATTATTCAGTAGCCCTTCAAGTGGCGTATATTTCCAGTTTTCATGTTTGCGCGTTGGCAGACCCAGACGCAGCATTTGCTGCATATGTTCCTGCGCTTCTTTGCTGCGTTTATCGCCCTGACTTTCAAACAGGTGGTGCCACTGTTGCAGAGCGTTGCTGTTACTGCTGTTCGGTAAGCCAGCCATAACCCTGCTCCTCCAGTTGTTTCACCAGACTGAAATCTCCCGATTTCACAATCCTGCCCTGATACAACACATGAACAAAATCAGGCTTGATGTAATCAAGAATACGCTGGTAGTGCGTAACGATGATGAATGAACGGTTGCCATCACGCAGGGAGTTAACACCTTCAGCGACAATTTTCAGCGCATCAATATCCAGCCCGGAATCTGACTCATCAAGAATGCACAGTTCCGGTTCAAGCACCGCCATTTGCAGAATATCGTTACGTTTTTTCTCACCGCCAGAAAAACCCACGTTCACTGAACGGCTCAGCAAATCTTCCGGCATTTTCAGCAGTTTGATCTTCTCTTCCATCAAATCCTGAAAATCAAAACGGTCGAGTTCTTCAAGGCCGCGATACTCTCGCACCGCATTCAGCGCGGTTTGCAGGAAGAACTGGTTGCTGACTCCCGGAATTTCTACCGGATACTGGAACGCCATAAAAATGCCTTCTCCGGCACGGTCTTCCGGCGATAATTCCAGCAGATCCTTGCCTTTGAAATGCACCTGTCCGCCAGTGACTTCGTAATCTTCACGCCCGGCAAGCGTTGCGGAAAGCGTGCTTTTCCCGGAGCCGTTCGGCCCCATGATGGCGTGTACTTCGCCCGGTTTCACTTCAAGGCTCAAACCGCGCAGGATCTCTTTGTCCTCAACGCTTACCTGTAAATCTTTAATGCTCAGCATAATTTTCCCTTAATCCTTAACCGACGCTATGTTCCAGACTGATCGCTAATAGTTTTTGTGCTTCCACCGCGAATTCGAGCGGCAATTCTGAGAACACGTCTTTACAGAACCCGTTGACGATCATCGATATCGCGTCGTCCTGGGCTATCCCGCGTTGCAGGCAATAGAACAACTGATCTTCCCCGATGCGCGAGGTGGTGGCTTCGTGCTCAAGCTGGGCGGTATTATTGCGGCACTCAACATACGGGAAAGTGTGCGCGCCGCTGTCCGGGCCGATAAGCATCGAATCGCACTGTGTGAAGTTACGGGCGTTGGTCGCCGTCGGCATGATTTTCACTAAACCGCGATAACTGTTCTGGCTGTGTCCGGCCGAGATCCCTTTCGAGATAATCGTCGAGCGGGTGTTTTTGCCGATGTGAATCATCTTGGTGCCAGTGTCGGCCTGCTGATTCCCGGCGGTCAGCGCTACGGAGAAAAACTCGCCAATAGAGTTATCGCCACGAAGAATGACACTTGGATATTTCCAGGTAATAGCAGAACCGGTTTCGGATTGCGTCCAGGACATTTTGCTATTCGCCCCTTCGCACAGCGCACGTTTGGTCACAAAATTCAGAATGCCACCCGTGTTGCCATCGCCTGGGAACCAGTTTTGTACCGTGGAATATTTCACTTCAGCATCTTTATGGATGATGACTTCCACCACCGCTGCGTGAAGCTGATAGCTGTCGCGCACAGGTGCTGAACACCCTTCGATATAACTGACGTAGCTGCCTTCATCAGCGACTAAAATGGTACGTTCGAACTGCCCAGTTTTCTCGGCGTTAATACGGAAATAGGTAGAAAGCTCCATCGGGCAACGTACGCCTTTCGGCACATAAATAAACGTGCCGTCGGAGGCAACCGCCGCGTTAAGTGCGGCAAAGAAGTTGTCGTTACTCGGAACCACGGTGCCGAGATACTTTTGCACCAGCTCAGGGAATTCGTGAATCGCCTCGCCAAAGGAGCAGAAAATAATCCCCTGTTCAGAGAGTTTTTCACGGTAAGTGGTGGCAACAGAAACGGAGTCAAAAATCGCATCCATGGCGATATTCGAGCCTTCATGCACCGGAACACCTAGCTGTTTAAATGCCTCTTCTACTTCACCGGTCAGATAGGCGTTGCTGCCGGGTTTCTGAACCGCACCCGGTTGAGACTCACAGTTATCGTCGCAACTGCCGCACGATGGCGCGGAGTAATAGCTGTAATCCTGATAGTTAAGTTTTTCGTAATTGGCCTTCAGCCAGTGCGGCTCTTCCATTTCAAGCCAGGCACGATATGCGCTCAGGCGAAATTCCAGCATCCATTCAGGCTCATTACGCCGCGCAGAAATTGCCCGCACCACATCTTCGTTGATGCCGTGCGCCATTTCGTCGGTTTTTAACTGGGTGAAAAAACCTTCTTTATAAGAATGGCTGCCCGCCCAGATTTGCACTTCTTCAGACGTTTCAGTGTTACGTGACATAATCCCGCCTACACCCCAAAGCTTTCACCACAGCCACATTCGTGCTGGGCTTTCGGGTTGTTGAATTTGAATATTTCGTTTAATCCTTCGCGCACATAATCGACTTCCGTCCCGTCGATAAACGGCATGGCTGAAAGTGGCACCCACAGCTTTGCGCCGTCTGTTTCAAAAAGGAGATCGCCGGGTTTTGGTTCTTTTACGGTGTCCAGTACATAGCCAAACCCTGCACAGCCTGTCTGTTTAATCCCCAAACGCACACCCAAAAATCCAGGTTGCTGGCTTGCCAGTTTGCGAATATGTGAGCACGCATCAGGGGTCAACGTCAGTCCCTTCCAGGCAAATTCACTGGGATCGAAGCTACCGGTTTGCACATCCATAGTTCACCTCTTAATGTTTTGGCGCCTAAAGGCCTACACCCCATGTTAATGATAACTATTATCAATACAACATCCTGATAACAGGGGTATTCGAAAAATGCTGCATTTTTAGACGTCTTAACTAAGGATAGACCCTACTGAAAGTCTTGCAGGTGGTGAAAAGAGCTATTTAAGCCACTGAATTGAGAAGGATTTAAATGCCGGGCGAATGATTAGGTGATAGAAAGTAAAAGATGTATAGAGAATACCGATTTATGCGATAGGTAACCTAAAATGTCTGAAAACAACGATTTACTGCAACATCAACAATTTAACTATTTCTGCTTAATCTGGTGACGTGAAAATAGCCTCAACACTTCCTGTTGCAAGATCCAGACAGGTGGCCTATGGGCATTTAACTCGAGACTGCATGTTCACTGATTCAGTTCGGACACTGCCAGCGCTGCAACTTCTAATGCTATGGATGCTGTCTCGTTGCTCTCGAGTGACCATGTTGTTGAGAGTCCGCACCACGCAATGATCCATTTGAGTAGACGCTCTCTATCAAGGCCCGCCATTTCGCTAACCAGATTCAGTCGTTGTTTAAATATTCCTGGGACAGTAGCAACCCGGGGTATGGGATTGCCAAGATCCGGATTGGTAAAAATATTGGCAAAGTCGAAACCTCGTTCACCGATGATTCCTTTTGGATCAATGGCCAGCCAGCCTGAGGCACCGAAATCAAGAACGTTCTCATGATGTAAGTCGCCATGTAATACGACCAACTCTTGTGGAGTCGATAACAACTCTTCTGCTATTTCAGCGCTACGCGACAGGATGCCTCCATACAGCTGGGCTGCTGATTGAAGAGGACAAAACCACTCAGCCAGAGTCGGAAGTTGTGGTAAAGGCCGTTTTGGGGTGGTGTGAAGTCTGTTTGCTGTAAAGCATAAAATCCGACACGCCTCAGCATCCTGACCTTCCCGGGACATAGAGGAGAGTGATGCCTCCCCCATTGCGCGTGCGAGAAGAATGGTTTCATTTTCATATGCAATAACCTGTGCTGCGCCATTTCCTTCCCACCATGACATTAGAGCATTACCGGATTGCTCATCCGCATCATCTGTGATTTTAAGCATGGCTTTCATACCTCCTGTTATTGTCTCAACAGGCAAGAGTTTGGAGGTATGGGTTGTGAACGGTGTACCATCTGGAATGAGATTCTAGCGATCTAACCAGAGTGTGAACCCGCTAATGTCCATAATATTTTCCTTACTTCCTTATCGTGAAAGTCACTGAATGCGACAGGCATGTGAACAATTCTAACTCATAGCTTGAGTAAATCTTTCTCAACTTAAATCTGATGGTTAGGTCATTCATGCAACTGTATTTAAAAATAAGAAAACATAAGATTGTTAAGGTTATAACCTCGTCATATTTTCAAAGTGTGTATTTCCCCTCAAGGAATAAGCATCATGATTAAGCGTCGCACCCTCAAAACTGCATTTGCGGCGGTTATTTCTCTGACTGTCCTTGCCGCCCCCGTTTATGCAAACCCTGGCAACGGCAATGGTGGCGGTAATCACGGTAACAGTGGTAATAGCGGTAACCATGGCAATAGCGCTAAAAGCGGGGCCAGGGTAACGGAAAGTCGAATGAGGATCATGGCAAGCGGTGGGTAATGATTTGGTGCTTATTGCTTTAAGCACGGCCATTGTGACCTCCGTCATTAACGGTGTGTTCGATTAACATATTCCCCTGTCCGTGAGCCTCGCATCTGCGGGGCTTTTTTATGCCCAGCGACAATATCCCCTGTTCTTCATTTTGTTAAATACCGTGACCATTAGCCCGGTAATTGTACTGAGTCCTTCATACGCTTAATATATATGAGAAAGTGGCTTTGACGAGCAAGAAAAATCCGTTCGTTAATTTTAATTTTGTTGGTAATTATATTCTACGGAAGGATATCCAATGCGCTATACACCTTTTATAATTGTGCCTTTATTAAGTGCCTGTAGTTTCAGTTTTATGAAGTTTGATAATGATCCGTTAGTACAAGCGACGTACGCGACTAATGCGACAAAAAGCTCCGTTATTGCAGCGGGTGGGAAACCAGACAGTGAGATGAATGTTCCAGAAATCAATGGGACTTGCATCAATTACACGCTAAAAAAAGATGCTGAGACAATGCCTTTTTATGTGGCATTCGATGAGAATGGAAACCGCAAACATTATGGCTATATCTCCTGCCAACAGGCGAGAGCCAAAGGAGTATTTAGCCAGTAAGTCATCATAAAAGATCATTCCTCTTCTCACTCTATACAGTCAGAAGAGGGATGTGTGAATTTCTCTAAATATTAGTAACCTGCAGCCTTATTAGCCGCTTTTATACGCTTATTCCTGCTGTCTTTTTCATGGCTATCTTTAGCCTGCATTATGCCACCAGCAGCATCTACCCAGTCATTAGCTGTACAACCGGATAATACCACGCCCAACATAAGTGCAAGTACATACTTCATTATAGCTCCATAAACTCATATCTGTATAAATAACGTCCGTGTAATACTTAAAGTATTTGACGCTTACGCCGTTATTTTGACAAAAGAAGAGTTCATGGGCAAGGTGCGCTGGATTCAAGGCTGTTTTATATAGCGCGTGAGATACAACTTATAGCTGAAATAATTTAAGTTGCAGGCTATATAATAGACCTGCAACTTAAACAAAATGGATGGATTATTAAGCGGAAGTATTGAGCAGTGATTTATTTGCTTCGAGCGCGTCAACCGCACATTGCTGATCCAAATGCCCGCCAGGTGCGCCGCCAATACCAATAGCGCCAATAGTCTGGTTATCGACTTTGACAGGAACTCCACCGCCCAATAATAAGAAGCCAGGGATATCACGCATATTCTGCGCACCGGCGTTATCCTGTGCACTCTTCATAACATCACCGGTGGCATTTTTGGTAGTCAGCGCGGTGTATGCTTTCATACGGCTGGCTTCTACAGTATGCGGACCTGCGTTATCCATGCGTTTAACAATTTTCACCACACCCGCGCGGTCAACAACCGTTACCGCCACGTTGTAGTTTTTAGCGCTACAGGCCTGGATTGCGCTCTGTGCGAGCTTATCGGCAAACTCGAGTGAGAGGTTCTTTTCGCTCAGCACGTTGCTGGCGAATGCAGGCATTGCTGCGGCACCACTGAACAGAACAGCCGCTAACAAGATTGATTTTTTCATGGTTTCTTCCCTCAACTCGGAGTGATTAATTTACAGGAGTTAAGGTAACCAACCGTGCGATGCGAAACCATTCGGGCGAATACCTGGTAAACCAGGTAATTTTACGTAGTTCCTTTTAAACCACCGTAGATTTTAATCAGCTTCGCCAGTGAGTTTATTTCTAGCCGGGCAAACAAACTCGCGCGGTGCGCTTCCACGGTTCGTGGAGACAGCGAAAGATCGCGAGCCATCTCTTTGTTCGATTTCCCCTGCATGATAAGCGCCATCACTTCATGCTCGCGGGCAGAAAGAGTCGCCAGTTTCGCCTGTAAATCGGCCTGATTTTCACGCTGTTGCTGGCTGAGTTTCTGTTGTTCGAGTGCCGCCCCCACTGTTTCAATCAGCAAATCTGCATCAACTGGCTTGGTAAGAAACTCAAACGCGCCATTTTTAAATGCACGACGGCAAAGATCGATACTGCCGTGACCCGTCATCATAATGATTGGCAAAGTGCTCCCCATTTGCTGCCAGTTCTCAAGCAACGTAATGCCTGACTTTCCTGGCATGCGAATATCCAGCAGTAAACAACCGTTCAGGTTTTGCACATCAGGCTCTGCTTCCATAAAACACTGCACGCTTTCAAAAGCCTTCGTTTCCCATCCCATGGTCGCCAGAAGTGCGCTTAGCGAAAAGCGTATCGCTTCATCGTCATCAATTAGGTAGATACATTGCGCCATCATGCCTCCTGTTGAGCAAAGGGAAATATCAGGGTAAAACACGCTCCGCCAGTGGCGCTATTTTGCGCCTGAATGCTGCCGTTAAGCCGTTGTACCAGCGTTTCGGTCAACGCCATTCCTAACCCCAGCCCTTCTTTTCGAGTCGTGAAGAAAGGCATAAATACTTGCTCCAGTGCCTGCTCCGTAAGCCCTGGGCCGCCATCGGTAACGGTTAAAACAATACTGTTTTCACTTTGACTTGCATTGATTCTTACCCAGGCTTTACCCGCAGGTATTTGCTGCTGTGCCTGAATCGCATTGTTGAGCAAATTATGGAATATCTGTTCAATCCCAAGTGGAGATGCCATTAACGGTGGCAGTGAATCAGGAATGTTGTTTATCACGGTGACTTTGCCGCGCTGGATTTCATTGCCCAGCAGCGTTACCACATGCTCACAAACCCGGCGCAAATCCACAGGCTGCAACGCCTGTTCATCACTGTGTAATTTCTCGCGGAAGGTTCGCAGCAACGCGCTAATGCGTTTTGTCTGGGTAACGGAGGCATCCAGCAGTGGAAGCGCCTTTTCAGCCTGTTGTTGTGCAATAAGGCGCTGTGCGGTTTGCGAATAACTAAGAATGGCGGTGAGCGGCTGATTCAGCTCATGCACCATGCCTGCGGCTATTTCCCCCATCGCATTAAGCCGTGACAACTCAGAGAAATGCGCACGTAAATCGGCAATATTGCGTTGGCGTTTTGTCTTCTGGTACTGATTATAAAAGTAGATAACAACCGCCCAGAAAAGGCCCGCCAGCACCATTAAAAGCCAGGGTAAATTTCGCCAGTCAGGGTTATTGGTGACTGTCAGACTTAATGGCTGAGATGGGCTGGTAATCTGTTTTTCCCAACGCCACCAGTCGTCAGTTCCCTCTGCGCCTTGCATAAGAAGCGGTGCTCCCTGCCAGCTCAGGCTAAAGTGGTGAAACTTCTGTGAACGGACAAAATCAGCCAGTAAACCGGGTAAATCAATTAACAGAGAGCCTTGCGGAGAATTTATCCAGTAAGTCCCGGCGCGTGCTGGGTTTATATCTGGTCGCGGAGGATTATGAGGCTGTGTTTGCCAGCGCAGAATATAGGGGAATTTTTGCTGCACGACTTTCGGGTCGCTGCTGTTCGAGAGCAGCGCGAGGATCACATCATTTTGCGCAAGTTTAACCGTGATATCGCGGTACAAAATACGAAACTCGGCGCTTTGTTCCTCATACTGCTGATGTAACGCATAGATAACCACGCCGCCGCCAGAAAGCACCGTGAGAATCAGCCAGATGAGTAGTTTACGCATCGCGTTCCTTAATTCGGCGAAGTGTTAAACAGCGGTCAAAGCCATCCTTTCCTGGTAAAGGTGATTCTGGTCGCTTCGTTTAAATCATAGTTGTTCAGGTCTGACGGTTTGACCCAGGCGATTTCCTGAAACTCTTCATTAAAAGTGACCTGGCGATTGGCGCTGATGCAATCGAACAACAGATAAATCATGTAGATTTCTTCTTTGCTACCATCAGCATAGGTCTTCACTCGCACATCATCCGCAAAGGTCCAGGGTTTGATGCGGGTTATCTGTAACTCAGCCCCCAGCTCTTCCTGGATTTCGCGCAATAACGCCTCTTCCATTTTCTCCCCAGGTTCCATTCCTCCGCCAGATAGCGCCCATTGGCCGGGAAAAACACCGCGATCGTCCGCCATCTTACACAGCAGCACTTCGCCATTATTTTCAATAATCGGGCAAACGATAACTCTCTGACGCATTGGATTTCCTTATGTTTTATGGCCGCCGTATGACCTTAACAGATTACTCAATTTGCTTAGAAAAATATTTTGCGAGGCACTTTCCACAATTTTTGGCAATGGCTGTCGCTCCCCGTTTTCTGGTAATACAGTCGCATTCTCTCGTGACTGAGAAAATATATTACGACTCCAACAGAATCGTACAAAGTACGAGAAAGGACTTGTCAATCGTACTGTGTACGCATAGGATCATCACAAGGAAATGAGTACGATATGGATTATTTTGAATTCATCGAGACAGTAATCTTCAGCAGGCAGAGAGCTATGTTGCTAGATGATGACAGCTTCATGGAACTTCAGGTATTCCTGATCAAATATCATTCAGATGGCGATACGATACGCAAAACCGGTGGCTGCCAAAAGATAAGATGGAATCGCCCTGGTATGGGAAAACAAGGCGGGGTCAGGGTTATTTATTATGTCGTCGAACCTGATAACAGAATTTTTTTGCTAACGGTTTACGCTAAAAATGCAAAAGACGATCTGACTGACGCAGAAAAAAATACATTTAAAAAATTAACTGAAAAACTGATTATTCAAAAACAAATACCCCTCAGCTCAACGGTAAAGGCCTTGATATGGATAAAGAACTTTTTGACGATTTGGTAAAAAGCATGGAAGAGATGGTTGCCATTCATAATGGAGAAGTGCAACCGCCTCCTGAGAGGATTCACCGCCACCCGATGCCAGCGGTAAAAGAAATCCGTGAAACTGCCGGATTAAAACAAGAAGAATTTGCCCGTGCTGTAGGCGTTAGCCCTTCGCTGGTACAGAGCTGGGAGCAAAAACGCCGCATCCCATCAGGGTCATCGCTAAAAATATTGTTGATGCTCGAACACAATCCGGCGCTGATTAATGTGCTGCTGGCACTGTAGCTACAATCTTTTAATGGCTTGAGTTATTCATCATATTTATGATGAGAAATACATCCATTTATTTAAAAGCGTAATTTTTCACTCTATGCAAATCAAAAAAATTGTTTGCGAGTGGCTTTCCAGTATCTGAATCACACGCTTTCGGATGCGTTTTTAAAGCAATAATATACCCACGCACCTGCGAAATCAGGTGCCAGGCCTGGCGTCCTGCACACTGACGGAAAATCACTTTTAATCATTCATTCGTTAGAAAGGACGCCGAAATGGTTGCTTATCTTCACTACTTAACACCTATTTCAATTAACACCAAAAACCTCGACATTATCGATCTTGCCGAACGCTGCGAATTACTCACCGATATATTAATCGATAGCGAAAACCCAGCCGAATGCGTAGCGCTGTGCAATTACGTATATGCACATATTGAAGCGATAAAAGAGAATCTGGATAAACCATTATCCGCTGCACGTATTGAACAATTATCGGTTGACGATCCGTCTGAATTCCCCGAAGCGAAATGGCTTGCGGATAGCGACGATCTTTGTGATTACTGCCAGGCTGTTGCGCGAGCGTTGTTATGCCGCTCGCTACCGTTGAAGACAATGCAACAACTGAATGGTTTATTGATGAGGCTGGTTAATGCACTGGTGGATGATTTAAAAACGCCGCGCTTTTTGCGTACTGTAAATGTAGCCTGAAAAACTGGTGGATGACGCTAGCGCTTATCCACCCTACAACGGCATTTCCCAGGTCGGGTAAGCGCAGCCTCACCCGACATTTTCTTTGTGCTCTTTTTCGTTTTAAAGTAGCAGCGCTGATAATCCCCCTTTACTGTAAATCCCGTTGCCGTAAATGCAGCGTCTCAGAAGGTTTCTCAAGAAACAGCCGTTGATAGTCCGTCGCAAACTGCCCCAGATGCCAGAAACCCCATTGCATAGCGGCATCTTTCACTGTGCTCCAGGTCGACCATGGGCTTATTAATTCGCGGCGGACGGCATTCAGGCGCAGGGTTTTTAACCACGCATTCGGGCCGATACCCAGCACCGCCTGGAAGCCATTTTGCAAAGTACGGCGGCTAACGTGCAGTTCATTACAAAGGTCGAGCACCGTTAATGGTTCCGACGTGCGGCTTAGCACGCAGTCACGCGCTTGCGACACCAACTTTTGGTAACTGATTTTGCGTGAGATAACCTCAGAAGAGACAGGCTGAGCACTTTCCAGCAGTTCACTCACCCCGGATAACAGATTATGGGTGAGCACTTTACGCACATTCTCATTACGCATAGATTGCGGGTCGATACTGCCGTGAGCCAGGGCATGATGGATAAAACACCACAGTGTCTCTTTCTTCTGCTGGCAGACATCCAGCGCAGAGTTATTCAGCAAAAGCTTAAACAGTGTTTCCGGTTCATGAAACAGCCCGGCGTTACGAAATAACACATCGTTGGCGATGACGACCCCAAGAATGGTGTATTCGTCTGGCGTGCTCAGCTCAAATTCAGCCCCGCCAGGGCGGACCGCGATCTCTTCCTTCCCCAGCAGTTGGGAACCGATAAACCCCTTTTCACCATGAGTAGCAGGTATGCCAAACCAAAAAGCATTTGGCCATACCATGCACGACTGACGAAGCGCCAGACTGGTGTATTCACGAAACATCTGAATATCATCCAGCAGCATCTCCGTCAGCTCCCCCTGAAAATGCCCAGGCTGGAGCTGATCATAGAGCTGCTGCCATGCCGTTATGGTGCAGGCATGTTCATACACATCTTTAGTGACGCGCTGTTGTACGCTCTCTTCTTCAATCAGAGGCATCACTTTTTCGTCCAGCGCGTACTCAGTTTTACGCAAATGGTGTAAGTCAGCATTTATTTTGCTACTCATACGCGATTCCTTGCGTCGCTAATCCGGCTTCAGACGATAGCGGCTGCTACGTTTGCGCAATTTCCCGTCACGGAATAGCGCATCGAGCTGTGCTTTAGCTTCTTCAAGCGGCCAGTTAAAATGTGCCGCAACTTCACCGACGGTCATGCCATGCGCCTGAGTTTCCAGGGCATCAAGCAGTGGCTGGGTATACTGCGGTTTTTTAACCGCAGGTTTACGCCCAAACCCACAAACCAGCCGCTCGATGTCTTCATCCGGGCGGCCCAGTTCCTTACGGCTAATGACTCGCCCGGTGCGGTTGGCAGCAGCAGACCCCGCATCCAGCGCAGCGCGACAGGCCGCGAGGTCACCTTCGACAACCAGCGTCACCATGCCAGGGTTGAGCACTTCGTGGCTGAGTAAACGCACGTTTGCCGCTTTTAGCATCGCATCTGCAGCGTCGATACCCGCCACCAAACCGTAAACTTCCAGTAAGCCGAGAGAGTTCATTATTGGCCCCCTACGCGCGCTGGATTGGGTTACGTGCTATCTCAAGCACCGCTTCGCTAAAGGCATTACAGGCGGCTTTACATGCAGCCTGGCTACCAGTCATAAACGCCGCGGAGTAGTTGGTTTCCGATGGCGGCGGCACGTAGGTAACAATGCTCACATCAGCAGATTTCAGCGCAGCATCAATGCCAAAGGTGGCTTCAAGCGGCGGCGCAACCAGATAAGCCATTGGGTCACCCAGCAAAATTCCGGCGGTAGTCGAAAGATACGACCCTGTACGGGAAATTAAATGTGCCAAAAACGCGGTATCTTCTGCATCGTTGGCCCACTGGAATGCTGGCCCTTGCTCGATAGTGGCAAGCATGGAATCCAGCCCGGCGCGCACTTCCGCCGGATTCGGCCCACCCAGCATAATCAGCACTTCCCCGGCTGTTGGCGATGGACCATGTGCGGCACCTGCGTACAATGAACGGCCAAATACCACTTCAACCTGTGCCTGTTTAGTCGCTTCGTCGGCTGCGATATAGGTTACATCATCGGAATCGGCAGTAATCAAACCCAGGCTACGAATATGGGAAGGCAATTTCAACTGGCGGGCAAATCCTTCGCTCACGTTGGCGATAACCCGCATCGCTTTCACATTCGGTTTAATCAAATCTAAAGCTGGCATGATATCGCTCCCTTTAACGAGTCAGGTTGATGCCCGACGCTTTCTGCGCCAGCATACGTTTTGCAAGTTCGACAATGACGGCAGCCGCTTCTACTGGCGGTGTGCCACCCCGGTGAATGTTGGAAATGCAGGTACGGTCGGCTTCAACCGTGGTGGCTGTTTTTGGTGAATACACGGCGTAGCAAGACAAGCTTTCAGATTGCCCAAGCCCTGGTCGTTCGCCGACTAGTAAAATCACCACTTTCGCACCTAACAGCTCGCCGATTTGGTCTTCTATCTTCACGCGCCCGTAACGCACGAAGAAAGGCGTGCCGACATGCAGACCAGACTGTTCCAGCCCCTGTAGCAGTGGCGGTAAAATCTCGCCGTAGTTGGCGGTTATCGCATCGGTTGAAAGCCCGTCGGAGATAACCACCTGAACATCCGGGTTTTGCTTACAGCTGGTGCGCAGCAATTCGATAGCATTAGCACTCAGACGGCGACCTAAATCCGGGCGGGTCAGGTATAGGTTTTTGTCGCTGATTTCTGATTGCAGCTCCAGCAAACCCTGTTGCTGCACCCATTCGGCTGGCACTTCTTTGAGAACGGTATCCTTGGAACGGGAATGGTCGGCCAGGAAACGTAGCAACGCCTGAGTACGCGGACGCGGGCCAGCACGCCCCGTACACACACGGGCAACCGTGCTATGGCGCAATTCTTCCAGCACATCTGCGCGATGCGGGTTCTGCACACCAATCCACATTTTCGCCTCAACAGAACCTAAATCGACGCTACAGCTTTCTTCAGCCGTAGTCGTTGCGGCAGGCGTGATTGGGGAAGCGGCCTGCACAGGCGGTACTGCATTTTCCGGTGTATCCATATTTGCCAGAATGCTGCGTACAATTTCTTCAATCTGTTTTTGATCCATGATGATTTCCCTGATGATTTCAGAAGAACAACGACGGGTCGCCCGCCCGTGAAGTTAAACGGCCATTTGCCATCAACCCCATGGTTTCCAGCCATGCCTCAAACTCCGGCGAAGGCCGCAGGTTCAACAACTGACGCACAGTGGCGGTATCGTGGAAGGCCGTAGTTTGATAATTCAGCATGATGTCATCGCCAAGCGGCATGCCCATGATGTAGTTACACCCGGCGGTCGCCAGCAAGATCATCAGGTTTTCATTGAGGTTTTGGTCCGCATCCGCGTGGTTGGTGTAGCAGCAGTCACAGCCCATTGAAATGCCGCTGAGCTTGCCCATAAAGTGGTCTTCCAGACCGGCGCGGATAATCTGGCGGTCGTTATAGAGATATTCCGGCCCAATAAAGCCAACAACGGTGTTGACGATAAACGGATCGTAATGGCGCGCCAGACCGTAATTTCGCGCTTCCATCGTCACCTGGTCTGCACCAAAGTTGGCTCCGGCAGACAGTGCCGACCCCTGCCCGGTTTCGAAGTACAGGCAGTTTTCTCCGGCAATACGGTTGAACTCCGCACCTACCGCGCGCGCTTCGTCCAGCATGGCAAGCTCTACGCCGAATTCCTTCAGCCCCTTCTCGCTGCCACAAATACTCTGGAAGATAAGCCCGCCAGGTGCGCCGCGTTTAATCGCCTCAATTTGTGTGGTGACGTGCGCCAGTACGCAGCCTTGCGTCGGAATGGAGTACTTGTCGATAACGCTGTAAATGGTGTCGAGCACGCGGGTTAAGTTGCCAACATCATCCGTCACCGGGTTAACCCCAATGACAGCATCGCCCACACCGAAACACAGCCCTTCGTAAATTTGTGCCTCAATGCTGCGCACATCATCGCGGGTATCGTTCGGTTGCAGGCGTGCGCTGAACGTACCGGGTAAGCCAATGGTAGTGTTGGCTTTTTTGATGACCGGCATTTTTTTGCCGCCATAGACTAAATCTGCGTTTGAGCAGATTTTTGCCACCGCTGCCACCACTTCAGAACTGATGCCTTTGCGCAAGAACGCAATGTCATCAACGCTGGTTTCATCGCTAAGGATGTATTCACGCAGCTCGCTAATGCTCCAGTTTTTAATCCGGGCATAGGAAGTTTCGTTGATGTCATCCTGAATAATGCGCGTCACGCAGTCGTCTTCGTAAGCGATAACCGGGTTCATGCGGATATCCGCCACCGTCATCTCAGACAACACCTGTTTTGCCGCCACACGTTCCTGCGAACTCTGTGCGGCAACGCCTGCCAGCACATCACCGGAACGCAGTTCGTTGGCTTTCGCCAGCACTTCTTTAACATCCTTGAACTGATAAACTTGCCCAAACAACGTGGTTTTTAATTTCATTGTGTCGATCCCTCAGGAAGGAAAGGCGAGCGATTTAATGGTTACCGGAACGACAGCCCCGTCAAACAGTGGCAAACCAATATCGATATAATCGCCAGTACGGGTGACCACTTCGTCGATCACCGCAACTTTGCGCTGCTTCATTTGCGGATAAAGCAGCATTCCCAACGCTTTGCCCAGATCCTGCTCCGCTACCACAATCAGCGGCTGTGAACAGGGAAAGCGCTGGTTGAAAATATTCAGTGCATCAATCACTTGCTGTACGGTTGCATAACAGGTTGGTAATTCAGACGGCACCGCCAGTGCGTAACAGTCTTGTGTCGCGTTGAGATCCATCAGCGCCAAAGCCTGTTGCCAGCTCAAAGCCAGGTCGTCGTGGCCGATGGGATGAACAACCGGAATGTTGCGCAGCGGTAGGGTCAGCTCATCAAGCCAGATGGTGCTTCCGGAAAGCGAAAGCGTATGCGCACCGGCACCAATGACGGTGGCACGCACGGTTTGCTCAGGAACTTGCACCGGGAGTGTGGAAAACCCGCTGTGGCGATGAATCGCCTGTGCCAGCAGCGGCCCAATATCACCGAATTCAAAGGGGTTGGCTGGCGGCTGGCGATAGCATTCCCCCACTCCGCCAGACAGCGTAATCACGTCCGCAGCTTTCCCGCCAGACAGCGTATCGGTCATTAATAAACGCTGCGCCAGCGGTGAAATATCGCCGGTTATCACTTCAAAAAGCAGTTGCGCCATGCGGTCGGCAACGGCTTCAAGCTGTGCGGTTGTCAGCGAGTGTTGGCCTTCGCCGAATAGCTCGGCTGCAATCCACTTGCCTGGCTGATGGATAAAAGTGACGTTGCCGTGGGTATCGGTTTCAAACAGCCGCCCGCCGACATTCAGGCAGGCTGACGCCACCACCTTGCCACCTTCGAACAACACGTAGTTGGCGGTGCCACCACCGATGTCGATATTCATCACCCGGTTTAGCTGGCGTTGTGAGAGTGCCTGCGCACCAGAACCGTAACCGGCAATCACCGACTCAAGATGCGGGCCTGCGGTAGCGACGACAAAATCGCCAAGCTGTTGTGCGAGCGCAAGCACGGCAGGCCGTGCATTACGGGTTTTGGCGGTTTCGCCGGTAATAATAATGGCGCCGGAATCAATCGCTTCAGGTGCAATACCTGCGGCCTGATACTGCGCGAGGATAAGCGTTAACAGCTCGGCTTCGCGCAGATGCCCATCGACATCAACCGGGGTGAAAAACACCGGGCTTTGCCAGGTGATTTCACGTTTCACGAACTCATAGCGTGGCACCTGCGAAATCGCAGCCCGGTTGACCAACGCCAGGCAGGAGAAAATCACCTGCGTAGTGGTGGTACCAACATCAATGCCAACGCTCAGGAGTTCGCGGATTTTCACGATTGCGCCTCCGCTGATTCCACCGCAGCCGGAGTATTTTCTTCTTTCGGTACCAGCATCATGGCAACGCCAATCGCCGTCACGCCACCCACCAATTTGCCGACGATCATTGGGAAGATCATCGGTGCCATGTTGGCTGCCGCGAAGCCCAGATGGTCACCGAGTGCGAAAGCCGCCGACACCGCAAACGCGCAGTTGATGACTTTGCCGCGCGCATCCATGTTCTTCATCATGCCGTACATAGGGATGTTGTTGGCCAGTGTCGCCACCATGCCACCCGCCGCAATATTGTTGATTTTCAGCAGATTGCCGACACTCATCAGCGGTTTTTCAAACCAACGAGTCAGCAGCAAAACCATCGGGTAAGCGCCCAGCAACACGCAAGAGATCGAGCCAATCACTTCGATGGCGCGCATCACTTCGCCTGGTTTGTCGCCCTCGCTCATGAAGATAGGATCAAGCCCTGGAATGATGGTCCAGCCGACAAGGAATTTCACCACTGCGGCCGCCAGGCCAATGGTGATAATGGCGACCAGAATTTTGGCGAAAATCTGGAAACCGTTGATCATTTTTTCCGGGATGAACTTCAGCCCCAACGCCACCAGCACTGCGACGATTATCACCGGGATCATATTGAGTAGAATCAAGCTCATGGTGAATTCAATCGGTTGCCCGTTCACTTCAACACCGGAATACATCGCCACCAGCCCACCGGCAATACAACCGATAGGAATAGTGACAATCCCTGCCAGTACGCCCAATGCGAGATAACGCCGGTCGGAAGGCTCGATAATGCCCAACGCCACCGGAATCGAGAACACAATGGTTGGCCCCATCATTGAGCCTAGAATAAGCCCCGAATACATCCAGGCGGCGACATCCCCACCAGCAAGTTCTTTAGCAAGGAAGAAACCACCCATATCGCAAGCCAGCAAGGTTCCGGCAAACATCGATGGGTTGGCACCGAGCATTTCATAGACCGGGATAATCACCGGGCCAAGCAAGTAAGCCAGAACCGGTGCCAGCGCGGTCATCCCGACCATTGCCAGCCCCAGCGCACCCATTGCCATAAAACCTTCTTCGAACTGGCCACCGGAACCGGAAATACTTTTCCCGAGTTTGCCTAGCCCAATAAAACCGAGGATTTTTTCTGAACCGCCAAACTGGGTGAATACCCGGTCAACGGCGGCAATTAGCATAAAAATCATCATGATGTACATGATAATGTCGTTAATTCCCATATCCCTTCTCCTTCATCGCCTGCTGGCAGGCGGGTGTCATGTCCGTTCAGGCGTCCTGATACAGCTCAATAATCTGGGCTTCCGTCACAGTGCGTGGATTGGTGGTAATACAGATGTCGCTCAATGCCGCACGAGCGAAGTTGGCAAAGTCAGTTTCGCAGCCTCCTGCTGCACGTAATCCGCATCCAAGTCCTAGTTCGTTAATGAGGTGTTCAACGCAGGCGATAGTCTCGCTGGCCGCGCAAGATTTCCCTGTCAGCGCGTGGCCAATTTCTCCGTAGGTGCTTTTGCATACCAGTTGGTTAAATTTCATCACGGCGGGCAACATGATGGCGTTAGCTTTGCCATGGGGGATGCCATACGCCGCGCCAATCTGATGCGCACTGGCGTGGCATAAACCTAGTCCCGCGTTGGAAAACGCCATGCCCGCCATGTAAGAGGCCAGCATCATCGCTTCACGTGCGGCTAAATCATGCCCTTGCCCAACCGCCAGCGGTAAAGCCTGGCCGATGCTACTAATGGCGCGATAAGCAAGTCCTCGAGTGAGCGGTGTGCCATTGCTTGCCACGTAGGCTTCAATGGCATGAGTTAAAGCGTCGATTCCGGTGGCGGCGGTGATATGAGCCGGGACACCTAACGTCAGGCAGGCATCAATAATCGCCAGGTCGGGTATCAGCATGGCGTGAACCAGCACCTGTTTACGGTGCGTTTGTGCTGCAATAATCACCGCGACATTAGTGGCTTCCGAACCGGTACCCGACGTCGTCGGGATAGCAATAAACGGCAAGCGGCGATTCAGACGCGTGCCTGCCACAAGATTGTCGAGGGCTAAGTCAGGATTGGTGGCAATCACCGCGACCACTTTGGCGGCATCCAGAACGGAGCCGCCACCGAGGGCGATAATGCCATCGCACTGGCAACGGGCGATTTGCTCAACGGCGGCACCAATGTCGCGGTCGACAGGTTCACCCGGCGGGCAAGGCCAGACTTCGTAATCAATGCCGCTGTGCCTGAGATTGCGCTCCAGCACTTCGGTCATTCCGGCACCATGCAACATGCCATCGACCATCAACAAAGGGCGGTTAATGCCACGCTCGCGTAATGCTTCGCCACAACGAGCCACCGCACCCGGCCCCATAAACGTGGCGGGGGGAACAGAAAACTCGCGCACGTTGCGGGCATTCATCATGTCCAGCGCCTGATACAGCGCGGACTGCATTTCTTCACTGCGCATGAGCACCCTCCACTTCTGTCATGCCACAAACCGCGATGGCGAGTGGGGTCATGAATATTGAATGTGGCGGTAGCCGCACCGTGACACCAGGAAAAGACTGTTGGAACAACCCTTCCACACCGGGCTGCATACAGGAACCGCCCGCCAGCCAGAGGTGTTCAATGTCGTAACCTTCAATGTGGCGCGCCACGATATCGGCCATTTTTTCGTATACCGGGCGAACCACCGGCCAGAGAGTCGCATCGCTGCCGCGCTTCATCTGTTCCGCTTCTTCCAGCGCGATGCGCCGATTACCGGCCAGCGTCAAGGAAATGTGGTGCCCACCGGTCGCTTCGTCGCCGGAGTAAATCACTTGCCCTTGCGCCACCACCGCAATGCCCGTGGTGCCACCGCCAATATCCACCACGGCGGCTTTGTCGAGTTGCAGCATATCGGCGACGGCTGTCGGTTCATCCAGCACACGGCTGACTTCCAGCCCGGCGGATTCCAGCACATTGACGGAAATGCGCGGATCGGTGCCTGGTGGAAATGAGGTCGCAGCATGGGTAAAACGAAATCCCAACTGTTGTTCCAGCGTGTCGAGGTGACGGCGCACGATTTGCACCGCACCAAAGAAATCCCACACGATGCCGTCACGCACCACATCGGCCCAGTCCAGGCAGACCGCAACTGGCTGGCAGTCACTATCCACAACCAGTGACACCACATCGCAAGTGCCCAGATCGATACCCAACCACAGCGGTTGTTGCGCAGCATCGGGCTGCCCGTTGCACAGCAAAGCAGCATGACTTAAACGGTCGTTGAGCCAGGTCTGTTCGGTACGTGACATGACAAGCTCCTTATACGATGCGGAAAGCATCGACCAGTACACAGCGACGCAGGCGCACAAAGGTTCTGGCCGACGTCACGCCTTCGCCGGTTGGCGTGGTGATGGTCATTGAGGTCCAGCCTTCACCGCCCAGCCCCAGCCCGGCAATACAAGGGCCATTTTTAACGAAAATACTGGTGTCGATGGCATTGGCCATCGCGTTCATATTTTCGATATTGCGTGAGTGCATCGCGGCGGTGTGGTGGCAACCGCCTTCCAGTTTCACCGCCAAAGCAATGGCTTCGCTGACGTTTGCCACGCGAATCATCGGCAGCACTGGCATCATCATTTCGGTGACGGCAAACGGATGGCGCGCCGTGGTTTCGACCAGCAGCAAGCGTGTTTCAGGTGCCACGTTAAGGCCGATGGCCGCGGCAATTTTCGCCGCATCACGCCCGACCCAATCGCGGCTGACTTGCCCTTTTCCGTGCTCATCGACATTTTTAAGCAACACTGGCTGAAGTTGTTCTGCCTGCGCATTGCTGAGTAACACGGCGTGATGGCGCTGCATTTCTTCGAGCAGCGCATCTGCCACGCTTGCCACCACAATCAGCACTTTTTCATCTGCGCAGATGATGTTGTTATCAAACGATGCGCCCTGCACGATGGATTTTGCCGCACGAGAAATGTCGGCAGTTTCGTCCACCACCACTGGCGGGTTGCCAGCACCGGCAGCAATCAGGCGTTTATTGGTGTGTTTGCGCGCGGCTTCTACCACCGCTTCGCCGCCCGTAACCACCAGCAAACCGATGCCAGGGAATTTGAATAAGCGTTGCGCGGTTTCAATATCAGGATTAACCACGGTCACCAGTAAATTCGCCGGGCCACCTGCCGCGACAATCGCTTCGTTAAGCCAGGTAATGGTTTGCTGCGAGACTTTTTTGGCCGCCGGATGTGGAGCAAACACCACGCTATTGCCGGCTGAAATCATGCTGATCGCATTATTAATAATGGTGGCGGCAGGGTTGGTTGACGGAGTCACCGAGGCGACAACCCCCCACGGCGCATTTTCGATAAGCGTCAGGCCGTTATCACCCGTCAGCACTTGCGGAGTCAGGCATTCAACACCAGGTGTGCCGCGCGCCTGAGCAATATTCTTGGCGCATTTATCGGCGACACGCCCCATTCCGGTTTCCGCTACCGCCATTTCCGCAAGCGGTTGTGCATGTTGTTCACCCGCAAGGCGGATGGCCGCAACGGCTTTTTGACGCATCGCTACGCTGGTCAAAGATTTTTGGGCGACATTAGCCGCCTGAACCGCGTCGTCAAGTGAGACAAAAACACCCGCACCGCAGGGTTTCGCAGTGGATTCTGCTGTGGTGTTCACCGCCATGCCTGCGAGTACCGCCTTTACCACCTGTTCAATTTGCTGCCTGTCCATGTCGTTCAACCCTCACTATTTATGGAAGATGATTTCTCTATCCATGACCACTTCATCGACAATGCCTATCACGCACATGTCGACGGGAGAGGCTTCACTGTGGTGTGCCCGGCGGGCGGAGCTGCCGCCCACCAATAACACCCAATCACCGTTTCCGGCACCAATGCTGTCAGTGGCTATTGCACATTCGCCGCTCGGTTCACCCTGGCGATTAATCATCTCCACCATCAGTAATTTGTCGTGTGCCAGCTCGCTATGGCGGACTGTGCAAACGATTTGACCTACGACCATAGCTAGCTTCATGCTCGCCTCCGGACAACATTCAGGTACAACTATCCCGTGCCGCCCTGAGGCTGCCAGATAATTAGATTAAAGAAGGGTGACGTCCGGGGATGACGTCACCGACGATCAGTCGATCGTTTTGTCGCTACCCAGGCCAATTGGGAAAACTTCTTCCAAATCACCATGTGGGCGTGGAATGACGTGAACGGAGACCAGTTCACCAATACGCTGAGCGGCGGCAGCCCCGGCATCTGTCGCGGCTTTACAGGCCGCCACATCACCACGAACCATGGCTGTTACCAGCCCACCGCCGATTTGTTTTACACCTACCAGTTTGACGCGAGCTGCTTTGACCATTGCGTCCGATGCTTCAATCACAGCAACCAAACCTCTGGTTTCGATCAGTCCTAGTGCTTCCATGATTTATTTCCTCTCACTCGGTTAAAAGTCTTGTTTTGTTTCGTTTCACTGCTCGCCTTCATGTTCGCCCTCACCCTAACCCTCTCCCCCAGGAGAGGGGATCAAGCTGTTTCCTCCCTCTCCCTCAGGGAGAGGGTTGGGGTGAGGGTGGTTTGAGCGACCAACACCAATTCAACAATTTCCCGCGTACTGCAACCACGAGAAAGATCGTGCAGGGGTGCATTTAGCCCTTGAATCAATGGACCTAGCGCGCGGAACCCTCCTAAGCGTTGGGCAATCTTGTAGCCGATGTTGCCCGCCTCAAGCGACGGGAAAACCAATACGTTGGCCTGCCCTGCCAGCTCACTTTCTGGCGCTTTTTGTGCCGCGACCTGGGGAACAAATGCCGCGTCAAATTGCAGTTCACCGTCTACACACAAATTAGGTGCACGTTCACGCACCATGTCCGTCGCCTGCTGTACCGTCGCGACACACGGGTGTCTGGCGCTACCATTGGTCGAAAACGACAACATAGCGACTCGAGCAGTTTGCCCGGTAATGGCTTCCCAGCTTTGCGCGCTGCTGATAGCAATATCAGCAAGCTGTGCCGCCGTGGGTTGTGGCACCACGCTGCAATCTGCAAAACCCAGCATCCGCTCACCTTCCGGCGGCAACATCAGAAACAGCGATGACAGCGTTTTCACACCCGCCTGCAGGCCGATGACTTTCAGCCCCGCCCGCAAAACCGCGGCAGTCGATGAAATATTCCCGGCGATACACAGATCCGCTTTACCGGCCTGAACCATCGCCGCCGCAAACCACAGCGGGTCACGTAAGCGCACGGCTGCGTCATCTGGCGTTTTGTCGCCGAGACGCTGCGTAAGCTGCTGTTGAAACTGCGTCAGCCAGGCCTGTGACATCGCCGGGTCAATAATCTGTAGCCCGTCAAGCGGTAACCCCGCGGTCAGAGCGAAATGGCGCAAGGCAAACGGATTCGCCAGTAAAATAGGTTGCGCCAGGCCGTAATGCTGTAAGTAGTGCGCCGCTTCGATAACCCGGGCGTCTTGTGCATCAGGGAAAACCACGCGCTTAGGCTGGTTTTGAGCCTGGCGACGACAACGTTCAAGCAGCATGTGTGCCTCCGGCTAAACGTCGTTGCAGTGTTTTCGCATCCGGCCACTCTTTTTTCAGACACAAGATCATCAACACATAAACCGCGCTGGAGAGGCGATTAAGCGCCTGCAATAAATCGGCTTTTTGCACGTGGTAATCCACGCCGATAAACACCTGCGCTGCACAGATTTCGCTTTCACGAATACTTGTGCGTAACAGATTAAGCAGTGCCACATCGCGCCCATGAGCCGCGTCGGGAACCAGATGATCGTGCCCAAGGTATTTCAGTGGTTGGTGCGATAAACGGTGTAAATCATCCGCCGATAAGCCGACGATTTGCTGCTCGGGTAGCGCTTTTTCCAGTGCATCGGCACGCATGATATTGCCCAGTAGGGAACGGATATCCGCAAGCCACAGTGCGGCGGATTTATCGAACTCTGTTTGCAGCCATACCGCTGTAGCAATCGAGCTGTCCAGGCTGGCACGAAACGCCAGACGAGGATCATTTTTCGCCACCATCACTTGCGCATTCAGGTGGGTTAACGTGTCAGGCTTTTCCTGCACGTGTTGCTTGCACAACTCACAATGTGCAACCTGTGCGGCGGGTTCACTCGTCAAACCATGTACCGGCTGCAATTGTTCTTGCTCTTCAACAAACAGGCGACCCTCGTCATCCTGGAATTTCACCAGCAGATGGCGAGCGTCAATCAGTTCGCGGGCCGAGGGCGTCATGCGGCTGTCAACCGGCAGACGGATTTCGCTGCCTTCGCTGAGCGTGTGGTTTGCCCGTAGCCAATCTTCGGTGATGAAGGTGCTCATATGCGCCCCGCCTTAGCATTCCTGCCAGTTGGCAGGCCAGGCAACATACAGAAAACGAACGTGGCTGGGGGTGCCAAATTCAATACTGGAGCCTTTCGGGATAAACATCACATCCCCGGCCTTGCCAATCAGCGTTTCCCCTTCGTGGCGAATATGTAACTCCCCTTCCAGCACCATATCGATTTCGTCGTAATTCAGCGTCCACGGGAAAAAGCCGTTTTCCCACTGCATGAACCCTGCCGCCATGCTGCTGCCATCGGCACCGGTGACCAGGTCAGTTAACCCGACACACGGTTCCTGCGCGCCATCAAAGCGGCCAAATTTCACCGAACTGCCGTCAATGACTTTGATGCCGCCTTTGCCGGTGATGGAGTGAAAACCTGGCTGCATACCGCTGCCAGAACGGGTTTTCTGCTCTTGTTCAACTTTCGCAATCAGCTGCGCCACCAGGCTTTCGGTGAACTGGCCTTCCGGTAGCTGAGCAATGATTTCTTCACGAATACGCTGGCGTTCTGAGCGCTGTGGTGGGCTATCCGCTGCTGGTGCCGGAGCAACCGCGTCTTCCACTAACGCAATCTCTAATTGCTCAGCAACCACACGCGCTTCAGGGGTGACGATGGATTCTTTGAGGACATAAGCAATCGTCTTCAGGCCTTGGTGATGAGCGTCACGAATATCATTCGCCGTAATGAGCTTTTTCATTGAACAGGTTCCTCCTGGCCACATGCTTCAGTCAGATAATTCTCAAGTTGCCTGACGCTTGAAGCATCAAGGCTGTTCAGCGCAAATATCGGTGGCGCAAAACCTGAATTAATTAACAGCTCCTCGGTTTGCGCAATATTTGCATCGGGTAGATCAACTTGGCTTATTACCGCAACACGTTTTAGATGTGGATAAATATCCAATAATCCCGCAGGAATACGGCACTGGGAATCATTTGCGGCGTGGACATATATCAGTAATTCGGCGTCAGTCAGGGTATTAATTAACGCCGCGTACAAACGGGGGTGGCTAAAAAATTCCCCTGGCGTATCAATATTTCCGGTATCGCTAAACTCAACGGCCTGGGTTTTCCTCGCCTGCGAATAATTCCCCTGCAACGCATTAAACAACGTTGTTTTCCCTGCCCCCACAGCGCCGACAAACACGATGCGTTTCATAGGGCTAACTCCGTGTCAGCGTACAGACGGTATAACTGAGGATGTTACTGAGGCCGGCAATGGTTTGTTGTAGCGCTTCTTCTACCGAACCTACTGATCCATAAACAACCAGCGCACCGCTGAATCTGTCGAGAAAACCAATTTGTACGCTTGCAGCTTTCGTCGCAAGGTCGCCTGCGATCATCGCGGTTTCCCCTGGAGTAAGGGTCATAATGCCAATGGCTTCAGCGCCAGGAACGCCTATTTTCTTTGCCAGTTCTTCACCGGGGTGGGCAATTAGATGCGCCAGTGTGACCTGTTTTCCAGGAACAAATTCCTGAATAATGCGTTCCTTTTCCATTGCGCCTCCTGAAGAATTTTCTTCATGCTGACAATAATCTGGAAAAGGGAATAACAAATTTCGGCAAGTAATGAGGAAAGGTGAAGTTGATCACCTAATAAATAAGGAAACACCGATATTGATTTCAAAATGTAAATAAAAAACGGCGAGATAATATCTCGCCGTCATTATTATTGGTATTAATCAGACCACAGCAGTTGTTAATCTGGCAGTGCAACAAAGCCGTTCTTGCTCATCGCTGATTTCAATTTGCCAAACCTGATGGCGACGCCCAACATGAACCGCTTTGCAGACACCGCGCACAATGCCAACACGCGCTGAGCGCAAATGGTTAGCGTTAACTTCTAACCCAACAATATTTTGCTCCCCTTCGGTGCATAAATATCCTGCCACCGAGCCGAGCGTTTCTGCGAGCACCACCGAAGCGCCACCATGTAACAAACCAAACGGTTGGCGGGTGCGATGGTCAACTGGCATGATGGCCTCCAGTTCGTTCTCGCCAATGCGGGTAAAAACGATGCCCACATGCTGCACCATATTGTCGGCACCCATTTTATTGAGCGCTTCAAGATTCACTTCACGTCGCCAGATCATCCCAGAATCTCCAGTAATGCTTGTAGCGGATGGCGAACACCATTGCCTTCCACACGTTTGACCTGGCTGCGGCACGAATAGCCGGTCGCCAGGCAGCGTTGACGCGGCAGGCGCTGCATTGCCTGATGCCACGAAAGTTCGTAAATCCCCAGTGAGTTGGCATGGTTTTTCACTTCATGCCCGTAGGTTCCCGCCATGCCACAACAACCGACGCTGACATTTTCAAGTTTCGCCCCCAGACGCGCAAAAATAGCCGCCCACTGGTTTGGCGAAGTCGGCAGTGCCGTCACTTCGGTACAGTGGCCGAACAAATACCACGACTCGCCGCTCACCGCCGTGGTTTCGCGGTTATCAAGCACCGCTGGCAGCCATTCGTGAACCAGTTGCACCTGGAAATCACCACGTTCATCACCCAGCGTTTGTTTATATTCGTCGCGATAGCAAAGCACCAGCGCCGGGTCGACGCCAACCATCGGCATTCCCAACTTCGCAATGCGGTTCAGCAACTCCGAAGTCTTACGCGCGGTGCGGGCAAATTTTTGCAGGAAGCCTTTTATATGCTGCGCTTTACCATTTGGAGAGAATGGCAGCACCACCGGGTTGTAGCCTAATTTAGTCACCAGACGCACAAAATCCGCCACCACTTGCGCATCGTAATAACTGGTGAACGGATCCTGAACCACCAGCACCGTTTTGGCTCGCTGTTGTGCGCTGTAGCTTTCGAGCTGTTCAAGCGTGGTGTTCGCAGACGCATGCCCGACCAATTCCTGCTGCAGCGTTGGCGTGGAGAGCATCGGTAAATCAATCATGCCAATGTGTTTGGCCGACAGATTGCGCACCCACGGTTGGCTCATAAAGAAGTTGAAGGTTTTAGGCGCTCGCGCCATCAGTGGTGCGTAGCTTTCGACAGTCGCCACCAGATGGTCGCGCATTGGGCGCAAGTAACGGGTGTGATAAAGCTGCAAGAAACGCGAACGGAATTCTGGCACGTCGATTTTAATTGGACACTGCGTAGAACACGCTTTACACGCCAGGCAACCGGACATCGCCTCTTTCACTTCATGAGAAAAATCGTACTCGCCTTTGCGGGCATGCCAGGAGTTACGCGAGCGCTCGATTAGCGTGCGCAGGCTGGCACGTTTTTCCGGCATCTGTTTTTCTAACGCATCCGGGTCGACGCCACGATCGGCTAACAAACGCAGCCATTCGCGCGTCAACGTTGCGCGCCCTTTTGGCGAATGAATGCGATTGCTGGTGATTTTCATCGACGGGCACATTGGGCTATTCACATCAAAGTTAAAGCACAAACCGTTGCCATTACACTCCATCGCGCCACGCCATGAGGAGCGCACCGCAATCGGGATTTGCCGGTCGAAAGTCCCGCGTTTTACCGCATCGACCTGCATCATCGGGTCATCGACACCTAACGGCGGGCAGATTTTACCCGGATTCAGGCGGTTATCCGGGTCAAAGACCGCTTTGATGCGGCGTAATTCTTCATACAACGTTTCGCCAAAGAACGCCGGGCTGTATTCAGCGCGGAAACCTTTACCGTGTTCACCCCACAACAAACCGCCGTATTTGGCGGTAAGTGCCACGACATCGTCGGAAATGCGCTTCATCAGCACTTCCTGATGCGGATCGGTCATATCCAGGGCCGGACGCACATGCAAAACGCCAGCATCAACGTGGCCGAACATACCGTAACTCAGGTGGTGGCTATCAAGTAATGCGCGGAATTCAGTGATGTAATCGGCCAAATGCTGCGGCGGTACGCAAGTATCTTCCGCAAAGGGAATCGGCTTGGCCTGACCTTTGGCATTCCCCAGCAGGCCGACGGCTTTTTTACGCATGTTATAGATGCGTTCAATACCAGCCAGTTCAGTACAAACCTGCCAGCCGATAACGCCGCCCTCGCCTTCGGCCATTAAGCTATCGAGACGCTCACACAGTGCAGCGACCTGGCCTTCGATTAATTCCAGATCGTCGCCAGCAAATTCCACGATATTCAGGCCGAGCATCTCTTTGCCCGGTACATCGGTGATCAATTCATTCACTGAATGCCAGACGATATCTTCCCGCGCCAGATTGAGGACTTTTGAATCGATGGTTTCGACGGAAAGCGCGCGTGCTTCCACCATAAACGGTGCATTGCGCAGCGCGGAATCGAACGAGTCATATTTGATGTTCACCAGACGACGCACTTTTGGTAGCGGCGTAATGTCCAGCTTCGCCTCGGTGATAAACGCCAGCGTACCTTCGGAGCCGCAAAGAATGCGCGTCAGGTCGAACTGCGAAAGATCGTCGTTAAAAACGTGGCGTAGATCGTAGCCCGTCAGGAAACGGTTGAGTTTCGGGAATTTGTCGATAATCAGCTGGCGTTGTTCACGGCAACGCTCAAGCACCGTGCGATAAATCTTGCCGGTCGGGCTGTCGTCACGGCCAAGGTCTTGCGCAAGTGCGGTCGACATCGGGTGGGTATCAAGAATATCGCCACTGAGCAAAACAGCGCGCACTCCCATCACGTGATCGGACGTTTTCCCGTAGACCAGCGAGCCTTGCCCCGAGGCGTCGGTATTGATCATCCCGCCAAGTGTGGCGCGGTTGCTGGTAGACAGTTCCGGAGCGAAGAAGTACCCGTAAGGTTTGAGATATTGGTTTAACTGGTCTTTTATCACGCCCGCTTCGACACGCACCCAACCTTGTTCAGGGTTGATTTCAATGATGCGATTCATGTAGCGCGACATGTCGACGACGATGCCTTTATTGAGGGACTGGCCGTTGGTGCCAGTGCCGCCGCCTCGCGGTGTAAAGACCAGGGATTTGAAGCGTTCTTCTGAGGCAAGCCGGGTCAATAATGCAACGTCAGCCGTAGAACGGGGGAATAAAACCGCATCCGGTAGCAACTGATAAATACTGTTATCGGTTGCCATAGTGAGCCGGTCAGCGTAGCTGGTTGCGGTATCGCCGGTAAAACCTTGTTGTTCCAGTGCCTGCAAAAAATTGAGCACCAATTGAACAACGCCTGGTGCCTGAGAAATTTGTGGGATCATTGCTGGGTCGACCCATATGAGTTGTAAGTTATCGTTTGCGTATATTAATTCTAATATTCATCCTAATACCCTAAATAATTCGAGTTGCAGGCGAAGTGATGAACGCGGTTAACGCATCCACAGCTTGAAGAATCAGGGGTCCCCATTTTTTAACACATTTTTTTAGGACATGCCTGACTGTTTTGTTCCTGTTAAAAATCCTGTAAATACATCATCATTATCGTTACCGCTTTGCGGTTTTAACGCAGGCACTTTGCCCGCGATCGGTTATTAAGGTGATTTTATCTATGGTTAAAGTCAGTCAGCCAAAGGATCTGCTGCAGATCTTGCTGTCGGTGTTGTTTATTTCGGTGATGATGATCGCCTGTATCTGGATTGTCCGTCCGTTTGTGCTCGGCTTCGCCTGGGCGGGGACAATCGTTCTTGCAACCTGGCCGTTGATGATCAGAGTGCAACATTTGTTGTGGGGAAAGCGTTCGCTAGCCGTACTGGTGATGACGCTTCTGCTACTGATGCTGTTTGTTATTCCGGTGGCGCTGCTGGTTAATAGCCTGGTGGATAACAGCGGCCCGGTTATTGAGTGGGCTACCAAAGGCAATATGGAATTGCCGAAATTTGATTGGCTCCATAGCATTCCGCTGATCGGTGACAGCCTTTACTCTGGCTGGAATACGCTGGTAGACAGCGGCGGCAGCGCCATTATGGCAAAAATTCGCCCTTATATTGGCAGCACCACGACCTGGTTCCTTGGACAAGCGATTCACGTTGGCAGCTTCCTGATGCACTGCGGCCTGATGCTGTTGTTCAGCGTGTTGCTGTATGCGAAAGGCGAAACGCTGGGCAATGGGATTCGCCATTTTGCGTTCCGTCTGGCGGGCAAACGCGGCGATGCCGCCGTGTTACTGGCCGGGCAAGCGATTCGCGCAGTGGCGTTGGGCGTGGTGGTCACAGCACTGGTTCAGTCAATATTGGGCGGCGTGGGTCTGGCGATTGCCGGTATCCCCAATGCCACACTGTTAACCGTGGTGATGCTGATGTGTTGCCTGGTGCAAATCGGCCCGTTGCTGGTGCTGATTCCATCCATTGCCTGGCTGTACTGGACGGGTGATAACACCTGGGGCACCGTGCTGCTGGTGTGGAGTTGCGTGGTCGGCACGATGGATAACTTTATTCGTCCGGTGCTGATTCGTATGGGTGCTGACTTGCCGATGATCCTGATCCTTTCTGGCGTCATTGGCGGTTTGATTGCCTTTGGCATGATTGGCTTGTTTATCGGGCCGGTTCTGCTGGCGGTTTCATATCGCCTGATTTCGGTGTGGATTCATGAAGCACCAGCCCCGCAAGACGACCCCAATGAAGTGGTTGAAGTTCTGGAAGAACGAGAATAACCGTCATTGAAACTTGTGTTGCTCCCTCAATCGGGGAGTAACACAAGCGTAAAGGTTAGCAATGCTTATCTATCCCTCCGCTTTTATCTTCCGCACAGAGTTTCGATTCGAGAAATGTGATCTTAATCGTTAACTATCCATTAACTATTGAGAGGAATCCGAGTGACGCTCCCAGGGGATATACCTACTATTACTTCACGGCTATGAATCAACGCATTGATTTATAAGCATGGAAATCCCCTGAGTGAAACAACGAATTGCTGTGTGTAGTCTTTGCCCATCTCAACGATGGGCTTTTTTTTGCGTGTTATTTAACAAAGTGCTCATCGCCAAGAATGCGCAGCGGATCGATATCGCTCTCTTTTTTTATCACAAGACTGTTCTCAGAACGGACGCACACCCCACCGTAATGCCCGCCAGTTGTAAACGTGCATAACTGCACATAACGACCAGCCACTTTAGGCAAGCACCAGAGTTGTTGGTAGATATTTTTCTGCCCGGAGAAGTTGCCGCTGGTTTCATCCAGCACTTGCTCCTGGTGACTAATCAGCCCGATATTATTGCCGCAACGTCCGGCGATCGGTTTGACGGCATAACCGCTTTGCTCAAGCGCTTTATTGACTTCGAAATCCGCATTCAGCAGGTAGCGGTGGTTCGGGAATAAAGACCAAAGCACCGGCAGTATCGCTTTGTTGCTGGGAATAATGGTCCATAGCGGTTCAAAAACCATCACTTCCGGACGCAACAAGACATCAATCAACCTGACGCTATCTTGAGAATGCCCGGTACGAATCGGCAGCCCGGCGTAGGCGGCTTCACTCTCAGCGCGCAACTGGTCGAGTGCGGTTTCCCATGCCCACGTCTTCCACACGCAGTTAATCTGGCGATGCTCGCCGTCAACCAATTGCCCGGTGGCATCCCATTGCAACTGATCCAGACCATGCAGAATTTTACTTTCGAACCCCGCCTTCGCCAGCGAGCGTTGAACAAACTGCGCATGGTAATTCTCTTCCGCGTCGTTATCTTGCAGGATATGGACAAACGGACGCGCATAGCTATGTTTCCAGGTATTGGTTAGCGCATTAAACAAACGCTCGCCAGGATCGCTACCTTCTGTCACACCCGCTTGCTGCGCCCATTTCGCCAGAATCAAACCGGCCTCGGTATGGCATGAGGCCGAATCCGCATTGTATTCGTACACTTTTAATCCGCGTTCATCCATGCAGAAGTCAAGACGCCCCGTCACCATATGATGGCGACGATTCTGCCAGGAGAGTCTCAGGCGCGGCCATAACACTTCCGGAATATCGAACAACGCCAACAGTTCATTGTCTTTCAGCACCTTGTCGGTGGCATGCAGATACATGAGATGCAGCTCATTGGTGGCGCGAATGAGTTCCTGTTCCGCACTGTGGGATAGCGTAAAGTAACGATACGGATTGGCATTAACAATGTGCCCTTCTTTGGCCTGAACATAGGCCAACTCGACCGGGTCCTGCTCATCCAGCCAGTGACTGGCAAACTGCCCTTTATCATCGACTTGCTGACAATGAATCGCCAGGCACTGGGCCGGAATTTCCGGTTGCGGCAGGCTGTATTGACTCTCCGCCGTCTGAATCATCCAGCCTAAGATCTCCGTATCATCGAAGGTGTCCTGAATGAAGTATTTCCCATCCTGATTGACCAAAACCAGTTCACGGGTCCATTGCTGGCCGACTGGCAGTGGATGATGGATGACGTTTTGCTCAGCGATCCTGACTTTATCGGCCAGAACCTGAGTAATCACCGCCACATGTCCGGTGTGCTCAAACTCGCCCCCTTGTTGCCAGACCAGCAATGAACCGGCGACTGGTGCGCGTTCACAGCCATTGGCAAACGCCTGAAGGGGAAGAATATTGTCATTGACGACCTGGCGCAGATAGCGCAACGAGAAGATTTCATATGCCATGCTGACATCGGTGAAAACTATCCCGTGATTGATATAAAGAAAGCGGCGCACGAACTCGACACACTGCCACTTATAGCCCATGTATTCGTGGTCCAGATAATGTCTGAACCACGTGTCATCCGGCCAGGCGTTGGGGTCAAGCGAATCGTAATTTGAGGAGTAAATGGCCACACCGCCTGGGGCATGGCCTAATAACGCACCAAAAGGAGCATGGCTTTCTGAAGTGCTTACACTCATGACAACAGCCTTAGAAATTTATCGCTGCCATCCCGACAGCAAGGATAAGCATCAATCTTACGCGCTTCGTTCGGAAAAAAGGATCTTTACGCGCAAAAATGCTCTACCTCGCAATGACTTACCATTCGCCACTTCCCGTTGATGACCCGGGTGTCACCGGTGACCCGCACAATTCCCGAGCTTTTAATATCGCCACTTGATGCGCCAACACGAATCTCAAACTCGCCAGGTTCCACCACGCGTTCGCCATTGCGACGGGTGAAATTCAGCATATCAGTCGGGATGTTAAAGGTGAGTTTCGCCCTGTCGCCAGGCTCAAGATGCACGCGCTGGAAGGCTTTTAGTTCCTGCACCGGGCGCACCATCGACGCCACTTTGTCGTGAACGTAAACCTGCACCACTTCGCTGCCTGCCACCACCCCACGGTTGCTGACGGTCACGCTGACATTCACCACACCATTATCATTCGGCACCTCGTGACGGGAAAATTGCAGCGGGCTGTAGTCGAACTCAGTCCAGGTTTTACCAAAACCAAACGGATAACGGGAACCGAAGTGGAAGGCAAACGGCGTGCCGCCGCTTTTGAGTTTGTGGTTGTAGTAATACGGCATCGCGCCCGCACTTTTAGGGATGGAAACTACCAGCCGCCCGCCGGGTTCTGCGCGCCCTGTTAGCACGTCAGCAATGGCGTACCCACCTTCTTGCCCTGGCGCCCAGGCCATCAGTAATGCCGCAACATTGTCTTCCTGGCCGCCTAAATTGTAAGGACGCCCGCCGGTCATCACTACGACCACCGGTTTGCCGGTGGCAATCAGTTGGTCCAGCAATTGCTGCTGTACACCCGGCAACATCAGGCTGTCGGTATCTGAACCTTCGCCCACTGTACCGCTCTGGAATAAGCCGGATAAATCCCCGACACACAGCACCACAACATCGCTTTGTTGGGCGACTTTCACCGCATCAGGAATCAATGAAATGTCGTTTGAAACCGGAGAAGACTGCATCGGTTTGCCGCCGCTATCACCGGGGAAAACAGGCGCGCCAGCCATACGTTTTTCGATAATATGGCAACCTTTGGCATAACGGATGTTGTCGCTACCCAGTTGTTCGCGCAGTGCTTGCAGTGGGGTGACGACTTGTGAAGTTTGCTCCAGCATATCGCTGATGATCAAATGCACCGGGAAGCTATAACCACTGAGTAAAGCCAGCGGGTCGTCAGCCGTTGGCCCAATAACCGCCACGCGCGGCTGCCCTTTCAGCGGTAACGTTCCGTCGTTTTCGAGCATGGTGATGGAGCGTGTGGCGACTTCCCGAGCGATATTTTTTGTCGATTCACTTTGCAATACGACGCCGTTTTCATCGCGATAAGGCTGTTCAAATAACCCGAGGCGGAATTTCTCTTTCAACACGCGAGCGACAATCTCATCCACTTTTTCCATGGTGATTAAACCACGCTCGACGGCTTGGGCCAGATGGCGTGCGCAGTCATCTTTAGGTAGTTCCACATCCAGCCCGGCATTAAATGCCAGCGCCGCAGATTCTGCCGCATCGTGCGAAATACCGTGATGCTGATGCAGCAAACTCACGCCGCCATAATCAGCAACAATCAACCCATCAAAGCCCCATTGTTCACGCAACACGGTGGTCAGTAAGAATTCATCGGAGTGGCCTGGCTGGTTATCAATATCGTGATAAGCAGGCATCACCGAGCCCGCATTTGCCAGTTTTACCGCCATTTCGAACGGCAGCAGGAAGGTATCGTTTAATTCGCAAAAACCAAGATGGACAGGGGCATGGTTGCGCGCGCCTTCGCTAAATGAATGGCCGACGTAATGTTTTAGCGTTGCCAACAAGTCGCGATTTTTGCCCTGTAAGCCTTTGACATAGTGTGTGGCCATCATGCCCACCAGCCACGGATCTTCACCGAATGTCTCTTCGGTGCGCCCCCAGCGCACATCGCGTGACACATCCAGCACTGGCGCAAGTCCCTGATGGCAACCGGTCGAGCGGGCTTCTTCGCCAATCGCTGCCGCCGCACGTTCAATAAGATCAACATCCCAGGTGGAGCCGTAGTTGAGTGATGACGGGAACAGCGTGGCATCTTTGCACAGCAACCCGACTAAACACTCTTCGTGAAACAGGGCCGGAATGCCCAGCCGAGTCTCTTCAATCAGGGTTTTCTGCAAGCGATTAGCCGCACGGACACCCTCTTTAGCATCGACAATGTGGGTGCCTAACGGGCGGGTAATTTGCCCGACGCCCAGTTTCAGACGCTCGCCAAGTGCTGCTTGCTCGGTTACGCCAGCAAACTCATCGCTTAAATCGGTCCGTTCACGGTGATGGCCGTCGCTGGATAAAATCAGCCAATACGCGTGCATTTGGGCGAATTTTTCTTCGGCAGTCATACGCGAAAGCAGATCGCTGACACGTTCATGAATCGGGCGATGAGCTTGCTTATAAATGGCAGACATAGTGTTCCCCTTTCGAGTTCAGCGGTTTGCGAAAGTATCAATATGAGTGATGACTGAAGAGGCAAACAATTGTCAGAATAACCCGCAAGATTACGTTTTTTGGTTTTTAGCCATAAGTGTGACGTAATTCAAAAATATGCCAGAAAAATGAGGCTTTCAGGACGAAGCCGAGGCGATAAGAGATACCCCCGTCACATTTGATAAGAAACATAAAACACAAATGAAAAATTACAATACTCCTGCTCAGATTCACAATTTATAACTAGTGCTATCCGCGAGGTCTATATTCCGGCTCTTAATAAAGGTGAATACATGTCGGTGCTTACAGAAAAAATTACCAACAAAGAAAAAATGGGTTTTGGACTAGGTGATGCGGCAAGTCACATCGTGTTTGATTCTTCGGTCGCCATTCTGGCTTATTTTTATACCAATATTTATGGTTTGCCCCCGGCGGTAATGGGGACATTATTTTTAGTCGTCCGGGTACTGGATGCTATTACCGATCCTATCATGGGTGCGATTGCCGACCAGACCAAAACCCGTTGGGGGAGATTCCGCCCCTGGTTATTGATTATTTGTGTTCCTTTCGCCGTCAGTTGTGTGCTGGTTTATTCAACACCTGATTTCTCGCAGACCGGTAAAATTGTTTACGCCGTTCTGGCTTATATATTCATGACAATAATGTATACCGCAATAAATATTCCTTATTGCTCTTTAGGTGCGGCGATTACGTCGGATCCACAAGAAAACCTGTCCCTGCAATCCTGGCGTTTTGCCATTGCGCCAATTGGTGGTGCGATGGGTACAGCGTTGATTCTGCCACTGGCTGATTTTATTTCGCCGGGTGACAGAGCCGTTGGCATGCAGTGGGCAATGGGGATCTTCGGTGTGATTGGCTGCCTGATGTTCCTGGTGTGCTTTGCCACCACCCGTGAACGTATTACGCCGGTCAAAGAAGAAAACCTGAATATCCTGCGCGACGTGAAAATCTTATTAAAGAACGACCAATGGCGTATTCTGTCGGTTTATAACCTTGCGATGTTGTGTGGTGTCGTGGTACGTGGCAGCCTGCTGGTCTATTTCGTGCAATATATCCTTCATCAAGGCAGCGGCATTATTTCGATGTTTATGCTGGCAACGACTATCGCGGCGGTATTTGGTAGCCTGTTTGCTAAACAATTGGGTAGCTGGATGTGTAAGATCCGCGCCTCAATATGGGTAAACGTGCTCAGTGCGGTGATCGGGTTATTATTCCTGGTGTTACCAACCGAATATTGGATACCGGCTTTCCTGGTGCATATCGTGCTTAATATCCTGCAAGGTATTAATGCTCCACTGCAATGGTCAATGATTACCGATGCTAATAACTATGGTGAATGGAAAACCCAACGCCGTATTACCGGTATGAACGTTGCGGCAAATATCTTCATCATTAAATTGGGTGTAGCGATTGGTGGTGCGTTAACCGGTTGGGGTCTTGCGTGGTTTGGTTATCAGGCGGGTGTGGAACAACAATCAGCCGAGGCCGTGCGTGGCGTACTGATTCTGTTTACTGTGTTACCGGCTATTTTCTACTTAATTACCGCTATCTCGATTCGTTATTACAAGTTAACTGAAGAGAGAATGAACAGTATTGTGAGCGACCTGCGTGTCGGCAAGTTCCAGAGTGAAAGTGAAGTCACTGGCGTGATGACGCCAAAAGCCTTGTAATAAACGATTGGTAGGTCGGGCAAGCGCAGCGCCCCCGACATAATCGACGACAATGGTGGATGACGCTGGCGCTTAGCCACCCTACAACTTATCCGACCTACAAATATTAAAGGCTCCTCAACAATGAGGAGCCTTTTTAAAAGAAAACGAATTACTTATTCGCTTCTGCCAGACTCAACCAGGTTTGCACCACGGTATCCGGATTCAGAGAAAGACTATCAATCCCCTGTTCCATCAACCACACCGCAAAATCTTCATGGTCAGACGGGCCTTGCCCACAGATACCGACGTATTTACCTTGTTTCTTCGCCGCTTTGATAGCCATCGACAGCAGTGCTTTTACCGCGTCGTTGCGCTCGTCAAACAGTTCGGAAACCACGCCAGAGTCGCGGTCCAGCCCCAATGCCAACTGGGTCATGTCGTTTGAACCAATCGAGAAACCATCGAAATATTGCAAGAACTCATCGGCCAGCAAGGCGTTGGATGGGATCTCACACATCATGATGATTTTCAAGCCGTTCTCACCGCGTTTCAGCCCCTGACGTTCCAGTTCTTCCACCACGGCTTTAGCCTGCGCGACGGTACGCACAAACGGCACCATCACTTCGACGTTCGTCAGGCCCATTTCGTTACGCACGCGTTTCATGGCGGCGCATTCCAGCGCGAAGCATTCACGGAAACTATCGGATACATAACGACCCGCGCCACGGAAACCGAGCATTGGGTTTTCTTCTTCCGGCTCATAACGCTCGCCGCCTACCAGGTTGGCGTATTCGTTAGATTTGAAATCAGACAGACGCACAATCACGCGCTTCGGCCAGAATGCCGCGCCCAATGTGGCAATCCCTTCAGTTAGACGACCGACGTAAAACTCAACCGGATCGTCGTAGCCTTTCATCATCTCGCGGATTTCGCTTTGCAATGCAGGCTCTTGCTGGTCGAATTCCAGCAATGCACGCGGATGCACGCCAATCATACGGTTGATGATGAACTCCAGACGTGCCAGCCCTACGCCTTCGTTTGGCAAGCAGGCAAAATCAAAGGCACGATCCGGGTTACCGACGTTCATCATGATTTTCAACGGCAGATCCGGCATGGTGTCGACGGTAGAACTTTTCACGCTGAAATCCAGCAGTTCGGCATAGACGTAGCCGGTATCGCCTTCCGCACAAGAAACCGTGACGTTCTGCCCCTCGCTCATGCGCTCAGTCGCGTCGCCACAACCCACTACCGCCGGAATACCCAGCTCACGGGCAATGATTGCCGCGTGACAGGTACGTCCGCCACGGTTAGTGACAATCGCCGCCGCCTTTTTCATGATCGGTTCCCAGTCCGGGTCGGTCATGTCGGTGACTAACACATCACCCGGCTGAATACGGTTCATCTCACTAATATCGTGGATCACTTTGACCGGACCCGCGCCGATGCGATGGCCGATGGCGCGCCCTTCAGCGACAATTTTGCCCTGAGCGTGCAACTGATAACGCTCCATGACCTGGCCCTGAGAACGCACCGTTTCTGGACGTGCCTGCACAATAAACAGCTTGCCGGTGTGCCCATCTTTAGCCCATTCGATATCCATCGGACGGCCATAGTGTTTCTCAATTTGTACCGCTTGTTTCGCCAGCTCCTGCACTTCATCCGCCGTGATGGAGAACTGGTCGCACAACGCTTGCGGAACATCTTCAATACGAACCTGTTTGCCATGTTCCTGGCTAGGTGCGTAAATCATACGGATTTTTTTCGAGCCCATGTTGCGGCGCACAATCGAAGGACGCCCCGCAGCCAAAGTCGGTTTGTGAACGTAGAATTCGTCCGGGTTGACTGCGCCCTGCACTACCATTTCGCCAAGGCCATAAGCGGAGGTAATAAATACCACCTGGTCGAAACCTGATTCGGTATCGATGGAGAACATCACGCCCGAGGACGCGAGGTCAGAACGCACCATGCGCTGCACGCCAGCAGAAAGCGCCACGCCACGGTGGTCGTAGCCCTGATGAACGCGATAAGAGATCGCACGGTCATTAAACAGCGAAGCAAAGACGTGTTTTACGGCAACCAACACCGCGTCATACCCTTGCACGTTGAGGAAAGTTTCTTGTTGTCCGGCAAACGACGCATCCGGCATATCTTCTGCGGTCGCGGAGGAGCGCACGGCGAAAGAGGCATCAGCATCGTCAGAGGAAAGTTGTTCGTAGGCATCGTGGATGGCTTTTTCCAGCTCAGGCTGGAACGGCGTGTCGATTATCCATTGGCGGATTTGCGCACCCGCTTTTGCAAGCTCGGTGACATCGTCAATATCCGTTTTATCCAGCAGTTCATAGATACGCTGGTTCACGCCACTTTGGTCAAGAAAGAAGTTAAACGCCTCGGCCGTGGTGGCAAAACCATTCGGCACGGAAACACCCATACCTGAAAGGTTGGTAATCATTTCACCCAGAGAGGCATTTTTGCCCCCGACCCTGTCTACATCATTCATGCCAAGTTGGTTGTACCAAAGCACCAGCGGTGACGAGTTGGACATCGAAACAATCCTTTTTGTGATATATGAATGGGTACCAGAAACACATTACATCCCTTTTAGATTGGCATAATTACTCACAGGAATGAAACCGGTGAATCGA
>NZ_JAHWLU010000015.1:0-64740 GCF_022134725.1 Buttiauxella sp. S19-1 | reverse complement strand
CTTTAGCACTTCTGTTTGTTTCAACTCAATGGCGGGAGACATTTTATTCAGCAGATGTATCAGAGATTTATTGTTCTCAAGATCAAGGCGAGCGGCAATACGTCCAAGGGTATAAACGACGTAGTGATAGGGCTTGTTTAATTTAACGGCAATTGCTTTCAGCGATTCTCCTTGCGCCACCCCCAACAGAATATTCCACTCCCGATTAGAGAACAGTGTCGAAGAGGATAAATCCGATGAGGAAGATAGCTCCTGCAGGCTTTGTTGCTGTGTCGATTGGTTGACCAGATTGGTGATTTCCTGCCAGCGTTCCACGACAGGAAAGCGTGACGCAGCATTAATCAGCTTCACGGCGCTTACGCAGCGGCAGGCTGTTAATTGCGTTATGTTGAGTTGCGGCCAGGTTTTTTGCCATTGCCGTATCGTATTCAACATATCAAGGGGCGCTTCATTAACACCATCAAGATCGAGGAAAATGCGTGGCAGGGGAATTTGTTCAAGCCACGCCTCAACTTCCTTTAGAGAAGCGCAGACCTGCGTATGTTGAGACTTGAAAAAGTGTTGCGTCAGCGCCAGGGCAAGCCAGGAATCGGTTGTCACCAGGATAAGATCAAGTGGTTGCGCAAGGGGTTCTGCGTGATTTTTTTGTTGCAGGTATTCCAGGCGGTCAAAGACAATCAGTGTTGTACTGCTATAGAGATTGGCCATGCTGCCATTTCTGATACGACGATATCTGCGTTTGCGTGCGGCTATGTACAAATGCTTAGCCATCCACTGCGCGAACTGAGGGCGTGTTCGCTCTGATTTGGACCAGCGTCACTGTTGAAGCAGATGTCATTTCCATATTTTTCGCTGACAGTATGAGTTAATACTGAGATTGCATCGCTAAAATTAATCAGAAGCTAAATGATTTAGACTTCTGATTATATCGTTACAATGTATTCTGTCAGAAAATAAAAATATAATATATTAGGCATGCCTTAAGAGCATGTAAGTAGTTTCTTAAAGAGATAATAACATTTGTGGGTGTTAAATGATAAGGAACGCTAACTAGTCGTTACGGCGCAAAAATATTGGCTAATGAATTAAAGAAAGAAGATGGATTTTTATAAAGTTCATCAACTCATACTGGTCCCGGATTTTCAGTTTTTTCATTATCACTTTACGATATATTCTTGCAGTATCTTCCTCTATCTGCATTAGATGGGCCGCATCCTGTAGCGAATGTCCCCGGGCGATGTAGATAAGTAACTGCCGTTCAGCACTGGTGAAATTGCATGTGGTGCAGTAGTAGCAAATCCTGGCAGACACCGCCGTGGTGTTGTTTCTGCGCCAGCCAGCCTCCGTCCAGTGGGCTATTTTACGGGTGACTTCATCAACCTCATCTTCGCGAAAGATAACCGGAAGCATATACAGGCATGGGCGGAACATGAGGCTTTGGTGTTCTTTATGTCGGCAAATAAGAATAACTCGTTGGGATTTTGTCGCATTGGGAATTTCAAAACAGTCAGCAGTAAACCAATTATCAGCCAGTGACATAAAAACAATATCGGCAGTACTATGTTCTTCGCCGGGTAAAAAATAAAAATCTTCATTTCGCTGGCGGTAAATTTTTTCAATGATAATTTTTAGACCATGAGAAAAATGACTATTATTTTCCCGTATCGCAATTGTAAGCATGGGGTTTCTCGGTGAGTAATAGAACGGATAACGATCGTAATGAAATAAATACTGAAATTAAATAACCTGAAACTTAATTGACAACTCGCTCGGGATGAGACATTGCCAGGGGATTTCCTGGTGGTTGGTAGCCAAGTGAAGAAATGGCGAGAATTAAAAAAATGAATCAACCCATTTAGCCCACAGTGATATCCCTGGTTTACAGCGCTGGCCACTCGCTTTATCCTGATGGGCGATTAATCACATATACGATTAATCAATGACTCGGGGTGCCCTTCTTTGTGAAGGCTGAGAAATACCCGTACCACCTGATCTGGATAATGCCAGCGTAGGGAAGTCAGATGCCTGTCCGGCATCCCTTCTTCACGCCGGACAGGAGCTTTATGATGCAGCCTGACCTGCTACCCGGCCACCGCGCCGTTTTGTCTTTACAGCAACTTCGCAACATTTCCCCGCTTGTTCACTGCATGACTAACGACGTCGTGCAGAGTTTTACCGCCAACGTTTTGCTGGCTATTGGTGCGGCTCCCGCCATGGTGATTGAAGCACAAGAAGCCGCTCAATTTAGCCCGGTTGCCGACGCGCTGCTGGTCAATATTGGCACGCTGACAGCCGATCGCCGTGATGCCATGCTTGCAGCCATTCATGCTGCAAATGAATCCGCCACACCCTGGGTGCTGGATCCGGTTGCCGTTGGCGGCCTGACGTTCCGTACTCAATTCGCCCATCAGGTGCTCGCGCTAAAACCTGCGGCCATTCGCGGGAATGCGTCTGAAATCCTCGCACTGGCGGGGGAGCATTCTGGTGGAAGAGGCGTGGATAGCACCGATGATGCGTTTTCCGCACTACCTGCGGCGCAGGCGCTTGCTCGACTGACTGGCGCGATTGTCGCGGTGACGGGTGAGCGTGATTACATTACCGATGGTGAAAACAGCTGGAGCGTGGCGGGCGGCGGCATTTTGATGTCGCGTGTGGTCGGCACCGGTTGTGCGCTTTCAGCGGTAGTTGCCGCCTGTTGCTCTTTGCCGGGCTCGCGGCTGGATAACGTCGCTGCGGCTTGCCAGTTTATGAAGTTTGCAGGCCAGCAGGCTATATCCGCCAGCCGTGGTCCCGGGAGTTTTATTCCGGCATTTCTCGATGCACTTTACGGGCTGAATGGGGAGGCGCTGGCATGAAAGGGTTAACACGTATCAATGCACTGACCATTGCCGGAACCGACCCGAGCGGTGGCGCGGGTATTCAGGCCGACCTGAAAACTTTCTCGGCGCTGGGGGCATATGGCACCAGTGTGATTACCGCGTTAGTGGCGCAGAACACGCGTGGCGTGCAGTCGGTCTATCGTATTGAACCGGCCTTTGTTGCCGCGCAACTGGACTCCGTGCTCAGTGATGTGCGCATCGACACCATTAAAATCGGCATGTTAGCGGAAACCGATATTGTGGAAGCGGTGGCTGAACGGCTGGCGTTTTACCACGCACAAAATGTCGTGCTCGATACGGTGATGCTGGCGAAAAGTGGCGATCCTTTGCTTGCGCCCTCGGCGGTTGACAGTTTACGCCGTCGGCTTCTGCCGCAAGTGGCGCTGATTACGCCGAACCTGCCGGAAGCCGCCGCCCTGCTGGATGCTCCACACGCACGCAATGAACACGAAATGAAGCTACAGGGCGACGCATTGTTAGCTATGGGCTGCAAAGCGGTATTGATGAAAGGCGGACATCTTGACGATGCTGAAAGCCCGGATTGGCTATTTACCCGCGATGGCGCACAGCGCTTTACCGCGCCGCGCGTACAAACGCGCCATACTCATGGCACTGGCTGTACGCTTTCTGCGGCACTCGCCGCACTTTATCCACGCTATCACGACTGGCCGCAAACAATTCTGGCGGCGAAAACGTGGTTGTCTCAGGCTTTAGAGCAAGCAGATTCGCTGGAAGTGGGTAACGGAATTGGACCGGTGCATCATTTTCACCAATGGTGGTGATTGAGGTAATACCACTATAAGACCATTGAGTTATACTGGTTTCACCTTATCTTCCGGACATTTGCGCAACATGGAACAGGTTCACACTCAGCTCATTGAGCAACTTATCCAGCGGTTTTCGCAGGCTGATAATACGCCGCTGTATTTGAAATTCGCCGAAACGGTGAAGGCGGCAGTACGCAGCGGTATTTTGCCGCAGGGCAATATTTTGCCGGGAGAGCGCGATCTCAGCCAGCTGACTGGCGTTTCGCGCATTACGGTGCGTAAAGCGATGCAGACGCTGGAAGACGACGGCGTGGTGACGCGATCCAGAGGTTACGGTACGCAAATTAACTCCACTTTTGAGTATTCGCTCAAAGAGGCGCGCGGGTTTTCTCAACAGGTGGTTTTGCGCGGTAAAAAGCCGAACACGCTGTGGGTCAATAAACGGGTGGTGAAATGCTCGCCGGAAGTGGCAGAACAATTAGCCGTGGCGGCAGATAGCGAAGTGTTCTTGCTCAAACGTATTCGTTACGTTGATGAAGATGCGGTATCAGTGGAAGAATCGTACGTTCCTGCGGAGTTGATCGCCGACCCTGATGAAATCGGTGTTTCATTGTATGACTACTTCCGCAGCCAGAACATTATTCCTCAGCGCACCCGCAGCCGCGTCAGCGCCAGAATGCCGGACAGCGAATTCCAGTCGCACATCAAACTGGAAACGCCAGTGCCGGTTCTGGTTATCAAACAGGTTGCTTTTGACCCACAAAACCGGCCCATCGAGTACAGCATCAGCTACTGCCGCAGCGATCTATACGTTTTTGTTTGCGAGGAGTAGACCCATCATACTTCAAGCTGCATCTTTGTTGGCTGCGTTCTCTCACCCGAATCACTTAGTTTACTAAGCTCATCGGGACTCGCTCTCTTGCCGCCGCGATGCCGCTCGAATTATTTTGGGTATCGGTATAGTTGTTCCAGAAACGGCGCACAGTCGCCGCCCCGATGGCTGACAACATAAGACGCAACTGCATTTCCCAGACAAACGGCCTCTGCCAGGCTCCATCCTGCAGCCAGCCCCGCTAACGTGCCGCCCGCATGGCTATCGCCCGCACCAATGGTATCAACCACTTGTGCCGGGAAAGGAGCCACCAGCGCGATAGCGTCGTGGGAGCCAAACCACGCGCCTTGTTTATCGAGCCGCACAATAAGCGGCGCGTCATAACGTTCAAGCCAGGCACGACAAATCCCTTCTATATTGTCGCCAGCCACCTCCAGCCATTCGGCTGCAATCGCGGCCTCCTGGCGGTTAAGCGAAACAATCGGTTTGCAGGCCATAATCCGCGTCAGCAGCGGGGCGGGAATATCAGCGATGCGTGGGCCAAAATCGATAAATGCCGTGACGCCGTTCAGCGATTCAAGCCAGCTCACCAGCAGTTCCGCACATGGCCCGGCCAGTTGATAACCCGAAAGCGACAGCAAAGTGCCAGGAGCGAGCTGTAACTTATCCAGCCACGGTTGATTCCACTGATGTTCGACACCTCGAAACGACATAAACGTTCTTTCGCCATCGGGCTCGACCAGCGCCAGGCACCAGCCGTTATCACCGCTGTTGGTGTGGATTTCGCTTTCGATGCCTTGTTTTTCAAGACTGCTGCGGATGATATCCGCCCAGGTTCCCTGGCCAATGGGCAGCGCATTTTTCGAAGCGATGCCGAGGCGTGACAGTGTTAGTGCGATATTCAGCGCACAGCCGCCGATATTTACGCTTTGTTGTTGCAGCTCGATATCGCAACCGCGCCACGGCAGAGAGTAAGCGTCGGCAATGACATCAATCACCGCCGAACCGAGTACGCAAACCGGGCGTTTTGCTGCCAGCCCTGGTAAGCGGGAACGTAATTCAGCGGCTTTCATTGCGCGCCTCCCTTTGCTGGCGATAGCCCATAAACAGGCGGCTGTAACGCGTAAAGTCGAGCTGGTTGACATCATCAAGCTCGCGTTTGAGTTCAGTATCAATGCTCTCTACGCCGTGCAGTGCGCCACAAATTGCCGTCGCCATCGCGCCGATGGTATCGGTATCGCCGCCGAGATTGGCGCATAAAATCGCGCAGCGGTTAGGATTGGTTTGCGCCAGTTCCACCATCGCAATGGCTGCCGCGACAGATTCAATAGTGCTGGTGCCGGTACCGACCAGTTGATAAATCTGTTCCATGCCAGACTCGGTGCCGGGTGCGTTTCTGGCCACGTTGAGCGCCAGTTCGATACGTGCGCCCAGGGAAGCATTAAATGTGGTGACGCGCTTTTCCTGAGCGTGGCGGGCAATCGACGGCAGTTCATCGCAGATGGTTTCCCAGCTTGTTCCTTCAATAGCTTTCGAAATTGCCCAGGCAATGACTACCGCACCGGCAAGGGCGAGGTCGGATTTGTGCGTCGGGCTTGAGGCGAGCGCTACTTCATCAATAAAAGCATCAAGATTGCCGGTAGGTAGCAGGCAGCCCAACGGTGAAGCGCGCATCGCCGCGCCGTTGGTTACGCCATTGTTTTCCAGCGCGCTAACCGGCGTGCCTTGTTTAATCGCATTCAATGCAATCTTTGATGTCGGGCCGAGGACGTTTTTATTGAACGCATCAAAGCCTTCAGCCCAGCTTAAAATGTGGCGGCCAATGGTATCGGCATTAATGACGCCATCATGTTCGATAATCGCGTCCGCCAGCGCCAGCGCCATCGAGGTGTCGTCAGTAAACTCTGCCCGGTTAAAATAACAGGCGGCGTTATTTTCCGCAGGGCCGGGCAGGAAGCGGTCAATCCAGCCAAAGTGCGCTTTCACTCGCGAGCGTGGCCACAACTCCGACGGCATTCCCATTGCATCACCTAACGCCTGGCCATAAAAGGCTCCAAGAATTCGATTTTCCATCATTTATGCTTCCTTTAGATCTTTTTCAGTTTGATTGCCAGCAACGGCAATAGTGGTGATCTCTTTGTCCGACTCGCGGAAAAACACCATAAACAGCACGGTAATGACTGTGATCATGATGGCACCAAAGCCCCACATTCCGGCCCAGTTGAAGGTCTGACCGTTTACAGGCGTTGGGTAGGCGAACATTTTTTCCATCATTGCTGCACCGATGCGATAGCCGAGCAAGCTACCGAACCCCTGACAACACAGCGTAATCAGCCCTTGTGCTGCGGTGCGCATATGGACGGGCGCTTTTTTATCAACGTAAATGTAGGCGGTGACGTAATAGAAGTCGTAACTCACGCCGTGCAACAAAATGCCAAGGAACAGCAGGCCGTAGGTAAAGATGTGGTCGGCGCCACCGTAAACGAAGAAGCCGTAACGGATGGCGGCGGTGATAAGACCAAGCAGTAATACCTTTTTAATGCCAAAGCGCTTAATAAAGAATGGCAGCGCCAGCATAAAGAAGATTTCGGAGAACTGGCCGAGCGTCATCCATCCAGTGGCGTTATGCATACCGACTTCGGTCAGATACCCGTTGGCGAAGATGTAATAGAACGCCAGCGGCATAGCAAACAGGAATGAGCAGAAGAAAAAGACCAGGAAGTTTTTGTCTTTGAGCAACACAATTGCATCAAGACCGAGCATCACTTTCAGGCTCATTTTGCCGGTGCTTTTTGGTGGTGTGTTGGGCAAGGCCAGCGCAAAAATACCCAGCAGCAATGAGCTACCGGCGGTTATCAGTAACGGAACGTTGGTGGGCGATATATCGCTAAAACCGAGCATTTGCGGCAAGAAACCGCACACTAAACCCGAGGCAATCCAGCCGATAGTGCCCATTACACGAATGCGCGGGAAGTCCCGCTCCACATCGTCGACATTGGAAAATGCGATGCTGTTAGTCAGCGCGATGGTTGGCATGTAGGTCAGGGAATAGGCCAGCAGCAGCGGGAAGAAATAGACAAACTCGGTTTGTTGCGCCGCCAGATACATCAGCACCGCACCGACAAACATCAACAGTGCCAGCACCTTTTGCGCGGCAAAGAAACGGTCGGTCAGCGAGCCGACCAGAATCGGCGACAGAATAGCGGCGATAGCGGTACAGGCGTAAGACCAACCGATTTCAGTTGGGCTAAAGCCACTTTTGTTGAGGAACAGCCAAAGCGGGACGAACCAGGCGCCCCAGATAAACCATTCAATAAACATCATGAATGAAAGGCTAATTGTTGTACGTTTCATACGTTGAACCTTCATGATTGTGTTGGGTACACCATAACCATACCAATCAATAATACCTTTTAAATACCTTTGTGTTGATTATATGATCGGTGTGGCAAAAAAACGCATCCGTGTTTACCAGACTATACAACCCAAAACCAACCAAAAGTGCTCCTGGAGTGGCGAAGAACGCCACTCACGACCAGGATTAGGTCTGCTTGTTTTTTAGCAGGACTATTCATCAACAGCGGGCAGGGCGCTCGCTGAAATAACGGGAGCGTATTATGACTGATATTGCGCAGTTGCTTGGCAAAGATGCCGACGGCTTGTTACAGCATCGTTGTATGACTATTCCGGCAGACCAGTTGTCTCTGCCTGGCTCGGATTATGTAGACCGCGTGATGGTGGATAACAACCGCCCGCCTGCGGTGCTCCGTAATATGCAGACGCTGTATAACACCGGGCGGCTGGCAGGCACCGGTTACCTGTCTATTTTACCTGTCGATCAGGGTGTGGAACACTCTGCTGGGGCATCGTTTGCGGCCAATCCACTCTATTTTGATCCCAAAAACATTGTTGAGCTGGCGATTGAAGCGGGCTGTAATTGTGTTGCCTCAACCTATGGCGTGCTGGCCTCTGTGTCGCGCCGCTACGCGCACCGCATTCCTTTCCTCGTCAAGCTGAACCACAACGAAACGCTGAGTTACCCGAATACCTTTGACCAGACGTTGTACGCCAGCGTCGAGCAGGCGTTCAATATGGGCGCGGTGGCGGTCGGTGCGACTATTTACTTTGGTTCGCCGGAATCACGCCGCCAGATTGAAGAGATCTCGGTGGCGTTTGAACGTGCGCATGAACTGGGGCTGGTTACTGTGCTGTGGGCGTATCTGCGTAACCCAGATTTTAAAAAAGATGGCGTGGATTACCACGTTAGTGCTGATCTCACCGGACAGGCGAACCATCTGGCGGCCACAATTGGCGCGGATATTGTGAAACAGAAGATGGCGGAAAATAACGGCGGCTACAAGGCGGTGAACTTTGGTTATACCGACGACCGTGTTTACACCAAACTGACTAGCGATAACCCGATCGATCTGGTGCGTTATCAACTGGCGAACTGCTATATGGGCCGCGCCGGGCTGATAAACTCCGGCGGTGCCGCGGGTGGTGAAACCGATCTTTCTGACGCGGTGCGCACTGCGGTAATTAACAAACGCGCAGGCGGCATGGGGCTGATTCTGGGGCGCAAAGCTTTTAAGAAATCTATGTCTGAGGGCGTGAAGTTAATTAATGCGGTTCAGGATGTTTATCTGGATGGCAAAGTGACTATCGCCTGATTTATTGCCCCTCTCCCTGAAGGCTAGCTCCAGCGCCTGTGGGAGAGGATTAGGGTGAGGGCACTCATCCGGGAGTTAACCCAGCAGCGGGCAGTTTGGTGGCAGGCGGCAACTGAGCGCATTGGGATGGATATCAATGCGGAATTTCTGGCTGGTCAACGGCTCGCCATCAAGGTTAAAGGTAATGTCGTGCGGGGCGGTTATCTCAAACCAGGATGAACGCCCATCAATAATATTGGGGTTGTCGTCTGATTGCGTGAGAGTTTTAAAAATTGCTGGCAGCAACTCTTCGCCAGTGAAAATCCGCAACTCTAACAAACCATCATTAATCAATGCCTGCGGGCAAAGTTCCTGCCCACCGCCCGCCTGGCGGCCATTGCCGATACCGATCACCAGCGCATCACCTTGCCATTCAAAACCTTCCCCACGAATTTCGCAGCGGTCAGGTTTGAGCGTGTCCAGGCGAATCAAACCATGAACAAAATAGGCGATACCACCCAGGGCGGCTTTTAGTTTTTCTGGTGTTTCAGTGGTGATACGCGTGCCAAAACCACCGGTCGCCATATTAATAAAGAAGTAAGACTCGTTAACCTGCACCAGGTCGATATCGACACCTTTACCGACAATCGCCAACTGCAAAGCTTTGTCGAGTTCCTGAGGAATGCCGACGCTGGTGGCAAAATCATTGGCGGTGCCTAGCGGGAGAATGCCTAGCACCGGACGATGTTCCGGAGCAAGTTGTGCCAGCGCCGTCGCCACTTCGTTTATCGTGCCATCGCCACCGCCCGCAACCACGGTATCCGCGCCTATGCGCGATGCTTCTTCCACATAACGAATCGCATCCCCTTTTTCCCAGGTGACGCGAATATGTAACGTATATCCTTCTTCGCGCATGACCTTCACGGCGCTACGCAAGATGTCGTTTTCCGCACCTTTGCCGTTCAGGATAATAAGCGTGACTGGAAACTGCTCCATGGTACACCTCTGGAAATGTGGTTGAGTTCAGAGTGTATCTTATCTGTGGCAATGACGAGTAAGAACAGGCTGAGTCTGTGGAGTTAAGCAAAAAAGAAGTTCCTTGGCAGAGATTTTATTTTTAATAGGATGTTGTACTTTTCACGAGTTAATTTATTTGAATTACGTCAACAATATTTCCCGTAATTAAACCTGAACAATATCACTATTAATTAATGGGCAGATAAAGTCGTGCCTGCATAACGGTGGTTCATCTGCGTTGAATGCGTGTAAAACCCTGGTGTATCGAGCTAACATCAACACTAAAAACAGGGTTATCAGACCAGTTGATGAAGTTGGTGTTATGTTGATTTTTGGATGTAAATGCGACTGAATTGCATTTGAGTTGGTTTTTTTATCTTTTAAATGGTTTTAAATTGCTATAATTCACTAAGAATTTTTCTTAGATCGGTAACCACGCAGGCAAACGCTTCGGCAGGGAAAAACGAGCGTGAATGAGGCTGAAAATGAGCCTAAAAAATGTGATCTATGTCATGTTTTTCAGTAACATAATGTCAGTGTTTGAATTGTTTTAATATTTCCAGTAATCAATTTTTAATGATTTTTAAGAGTCGCGCGCTCTTATTTTTCGACGAAAATTATCACAATTATCTTGTCAATTTAACTTATGTTGCATTATATTTCGCCCCCAATATAGATACGTGTCATGACAAGTGACCTCGCTACTGGTACTTCTTCTTAAGAAGTATCCTGTACTTCATGGATATTATAATTACTGGAAGTAATAAATTTAATTATGAAATTAAATAAACCTAACAATTTTAAATTGTCATTGCTGGCATCTTTAATCGTTTCTAATATCTCGATTTCTTATGCTGCTTCAACAATGGATTATGAACTCGAGGTTTTAAAAAATGTCGGGCAAGGTACGGCAATATCTTCTGATGGTAGTGTGATCGGTGGTACCTATGAAATATCTGACCAGGTTTACCGTTCATTTATCAAAAAAAATGGTCAGGATATTGATATCTCAGTATTGAATAACGATGGTCGTGATGTTTATATCACCGGGATTTCCGATAACGGTGAAGTTGCGACGGGTTACTTTAATGATGCTCAAGCCACTGAGTCAGAAGCCTATGTATATAACCTGGTCACGGGTAACGTCACCATTGTAGGTAAAGATAAAAGCCTTAAGGAAGTTTCTGCTCTTGCGGTATCTGGTGATGGTAAAACCATTGTTGGTTTGGCAGACCAACACGCCTACCGTTTTTCAGAAGTTGAAGGGCTTTCATTTTTAACTAACAGCAATTCCGGTCCTTCTAGTGCCAACGGCATCAACTACGATGGCAGTGTTATTGTCGGCCGAGCGTTAATCAACAATGAAGCTCAGGCATTTAAATATACTGATGCTAAAGGTGCTGTTTCATTAGGTTCTTTGCGTAAAAATAATGATGGTTCATCCGCTGCCAATGCCGTTTCTTCAAATGGCCTGGTGACGGTGGGTTATTCAGATGATGACAATGATGAGATGCATGCATTTCGTCATACTGATGCCGAAGGCATGAAAGATCTGGGTACCCTGAAAAAAGACAATACCGGTTTTTCATCTGCATCTGCGGTTTCACATGATGGCGAATTTATTGTCGGTTCTTCATGGAATGAAGATGATAATCAGCGCGGATTTGTCTATGTCTCAAGCGCGAACAAAATGTTCGAGCTAAGCCCTCTGGATAAAAGCCTGAATGGTGGCGAGTCCAGCGCCGAGGCGATTTCTGATGATGGCAAAGTGGTTGCCGGATATGTAGAAACGAACAACAATGAAACGAGCGCAGTGCTGTGGAAATTACACTATTCCACAGGTATGACGCCACTTGAGCCGTCTAAACCCGTTGAACCACAGAAGCCCGTTGACCCGATTGACCCACCAAAACCGGTAGACCCAGTTGATCCACCGAAACCAGTTGATCCGGTTGACCCGCAGAAGCCAGTTGACCCAATTGTTCCGCCGGACACGGGTGATCGCACTCAACCATCAAAACCAGTTGACCCGATTGTACCGATTGATCCGCGTGAGCCGACAGTGCCCTTGGTATCAGACCCAATTGATATCAATAAAACACGCCAGTCAATCAACAAAATGGCAGAAAACGGCTATAAGATTCTCGATCTCTATCAGACCGCGTTATATAACCTGGCTGAAAGCCGTTGCCAGATGGGCGATAGTGACCACTGCGTAGGTTTATTTACCCAGTATGATGACGTTCACCAAAATAACCGTATTGCGACAGGTCTGTTTGGTTCATTCCGTTTCCCGGCAGAAAACTGGACGATGGGTGGGTCACTGAATTTAGCCAATCATACTAATCTGGTCGAAGGTTATAAAACCAGCGGGAATAACCAACCTGGCGTGGGGACGTGGTTACGTTACCAGGAAAATAAAGATAACGTCGGCTTCAGTTCGGAAATTTCAGCGGCCTTCTTACAACAAGGACTGGAAATTAGCCGTGCCGCTCAATATGGGACAGAAGCGGGCAAAGGGAATTCTAAAATTAAAGGTTATTACGCCAGCTTAACCGCCAGTTACGGTATTGTTCTCAACGAACAAACACGCGTAACCCCACTGGCTGCGCTGAAATATCATAAGGTTTCTCGTGCCGGTTACACTGAACAAGATAATATTGATTTCCCTGCTACTTATGGGCGCATGGGCAATGAAAACTTCGATCTTCAGTTAGGTGTTGATATGAATCATCAGCTCACTGAGTCTGTCGAATTAGATGCGGGTGTCGGTGCTGATATTAAGCTTCATCATAAACGTGATGCGTTCACCGGCTTGATTCAGTATGTCAACGATGCGGATTCTATTTACGACCGTGGCGATAGCCAAAGCGTTAAGCCTTATGCACAAGTCGGCGTAAATTATTACATCACCCCTAATTCAACCCTGCGCGGGAATGTCGGCTACCAGACGACTGATTATCAGAACGACGGTATGCAGGTTGGGTTGAGTTATTCCTACCACTGGTAATGTTAATACCCTGCAAGCTGCAGATGCTGTCGCAGTATCTGCGGCTTTGTGGGAGCCCGCACTATTACACCTACTGCATCTGAACATGCCAAAGTGGTGCTTCATCTTCTTCTGAGTGATGGTATTGATAATTTGGGTGAATGATAACAGGTCTGAATTATAACTGATGTTGTATAAGATCAAAGCTCACCCTATCTCATTGAGGTAGGGTTCTGACCCATACAATAATAATTATGATGGGCCGCAAATGCAGCAAGACCGCCAGGAACTTATCCGATCGTTGTACAACGAGTACATCGAGATGTACGCAGCACGCGATGAACGCCTAACCACGCGGTTCAGTAACAATTTCAGTGGCTACACCGGCAGCGGTGATTTTCTGGTCAAAAACTCGGATGAGTGGGTGGAAATAACCCGCCAGGATTTCGCACAAATACCCGAACGTCTGCGCATCGAAACGCTGGATCTTTCTTTCCAGGATGTCAGTGACGATGTGGTGGTGGTCACAGCCTTCTTCCATATTCATTTGCCCATTGTTGATCAAATTTTGTCGAACGAAACGGCCCGGCTGGTATTGATTTTCCGACTAGAAAATGATGACTGGAAAATTGCGCATAGCGGTATCTCTATTCCGTACAGTTCAGGTCAGCAAGACGAAATTTACCCATTGATTGCAATGCGAGAGCAAAACCGCAAGCTCGAGGAACTGGCCAGGGAACGCACCCGTGAATTGTCTGCACGTAACCATATTCTGTGGCTGAACAATCAGGTGCTGGAGCAACTGAGTCAGAATGCTCCACTGTCCAGAGTACTGGACACCATGGTGAGTATTATCAATGAGTATCGTCCCGGCATGCAGGGAGCTGTATTGTTAGTTTCTGACGATGGCCGAGAGCTGAGAGGATGTTCCGCACCTGATTTGTCTGAGGCGTGGTTAAGCGCGACAAAGTGTCTCCCAATATTGGAAGGATTCGGGTCTGCTGTGACAGCCGTTCTTCGTGGAGAAACAGTCATTGCGGAGGATGTGGCAACACATCCATGCTGGGCCGAAAAGCGTGAAAAAGCGCTCGACCTCGGAATGCGTGCATCCTGGGCTCAGCCTATCAAAAACAATGAAGGGGAAATCCTCGGAGTCTTCACCCTGTATAAACGAGCGCCAGCAGTACCGGATATCCATGACCTTGCCCTGCTAGAAGACTACGCCCGGCTCGCGCAAATGGTCATCGAGCGTTCGCGTCTGGCCGAGGCATTGCATGAAAGCCAGGTACTCTATCGCCTGATAGCAGAAAACAGTAACGATGTGGTCTGGGTGATGCAATACCCCTCGATGCAGTACAGCTATATCAGCCCTTCAGTGGAGAGATTGCGTGGCTGGAAGCAGGAAGAATTGTCCAGTCACTGTCTGGCTGCCTCGATGTCACCGGACTCATTCAGGCAGTGTCGAGATGTACTGGCGGAGCATTTTCAGCGCGTTAATGACGGTGATATGACGGGCCGTTTCATCCATATTGAGACAGAGGTCTTGCACAGGGAAGGGCATTGTGTCCCTATCGAGGCAGCGGCGACTATCATGCTGGACTACGCAGGAAAACCGACCCACGCAGTGGGCAGCTCGCGGAACATCACCAAGCGTAAGACGGCGGAGAAAGCACTGGCTCAGGTTCGTGAAGAACTCGCCAACCAATTACTGTTTGCGCAAACCCTCATCAACGCAATCCCTAACCCGGTATTCGCTAAAGACTGTGCCGGACGCTATCTGATGTGTAACAGGGCGTTCGAAGAACTCAAAGGAAAATCACCCGAAGAAGTCCTGGGCAAAAACGCTTTCGATCTCTGGCCTCAGGAAGTGGCTCAGGTCTTTGTCGAGGCAGACATCGCTCTGTTAGATCATCCAGGTTCTATGGCCTATGAAGCGAGGATAGTGCATCGCGATGGATCATGTCGGGACGGGGTGTTTAGCAAGGCAGTATTCCACGACAGCAACAGCGAAGTGGCGGGTGTAGTGGGCGTCATGATGGATATCACAGAGCGTAAAGCTGCGGAGGAAGCCATCCGCAACATGGCGTTTGTCGATCCGCTGACCGGTTTGCCCAATCGGCGGATGATGGAAGAGCGGCTTGGGCAAATGCTTGCGCTCGCCCAGCGGGAAAAGCGCAAGTTGTCACTGCTGTTTATTGATTTGGATAAGTTCAAGGTGGTCAACGATCAGTATGGGCACAATGCCGGCGATTGGTTACTGATGCAGGTTGCGAGCCGGATACAGGCTGTTCTACGAGCGTCTGATATTGCCACGCGCATCGGCGGCGATGAATTCGTTATCCTCCTGCCTGATGTTAGCAACACAGAAGATGCTGTTTTGGTGGCTGAGAAAATCCGTGCCTTTCTTGAAAAACCTTTCATCATGGACGATGGTGTGGAGCTGGATATTTCATCAAGTATCGGTGTGGTGATGTACCCAGACCTGGCAGATAACGCTCGCGATTTACTGCATTCTGGTGACGAAGCCATGTACCGTGCCAAAAAGAGTGGCAGCAATGCAGTGGAAGTGTTTTGTAAGCCGACCCCGGATACAGAATATGTCATGCGCCGAGGACTTCAGTGCAATAGTCTTCATTAGCCCTGACGCCTGGGGGAACAGCATTGAAGAGTGCCGTTGCTTTTGCGATGGCACACTGCGTCACGAGCAACCAATCTACTGGATGTAAAAAGCACCTCAAACGGGATAAGTACAAAAAAGAAGGCCTGCGCAAGGGCCTTTTTCTTTGCCGCTAATACGGGCTTTCAGCGGTAGAATGCGGGTTTGCGAGATACTCAAGCCCCCTGAAAGCCCCGTAAAGCTACTCTTCTGTGGACACTGCGTGGACGTTTTTCACGTCAGTTCCACCGTGTAATGGATTTCGCATCACTGCATCTTGCAGGTACTCGGGTGCAAAGTGAGCATAGGTCATGGTTTGCTCTATTCGCGAATGCCCTAGTATTCGTTGCAACGTAATAATACTTCCCCCGTTGATCATAAAGTGAGTTGCAAAGCTGTGCCGAAGTGCGTGGGTTGCTTGACCAGATGGTAAATCGGGTTTCACTTCTTTAAGGGTTCTTCTGAACTGTGTATAAGACGCATCCAAAAACAGGAACCCTCGCTTGTTACAGCTAATCAGTTCGGCTACTTCTTTTGATACCGGAACTGTGCGCGGCCTGTTTGTTTTCGTCTTAACGAACGTCACACGATTCTGGATGATGTGCTCGGCTTTTAATTTCGCAGCCTCACCCCATCTTGCTCCAGTGCTCAGGCAGAGTACTGCGATCTTCTTGTTATCACCTTGCAACCTTGATAACAAAAGCACGATTTCATCCTGCGTCAGATACCCAGTTTCCGGTTGCTGCTCTTTGAGCCGCTTCATGCCTCTGAACGGATGTTCACCATTGAATAATTCAGCATCAATGAGCGCTGTAAACATTCCGCTCAAACAAGTCAGGTCGCGATTAATACTTGCAGGTTTAATACCCAAGCTCCTACGCACAGTGCTGTACTGGCTGATTAACGATTTAGTAATCTGAAACGCACATGGGTCTTCGGTTATCTTGGTAAAGAGTTCAATCTTACTAAGATACGATTTACCATAATCCTCATGCTGTCCTTTTAACTTCCACCACACTTGGGTTAGTTGTGACAGACGTCGTTTGTCTGTTGGCTTCGACAGCCATTCTTTATTGTGGTGGTTGTATTGAGTGTGTTTTTCAAATGCAACTGCCTCACTTTTCTTTTCAAACTTCCTGCGGATACGCTTTCCGTCGCGACCAGCAGGTCTTATGTCCACTTCCCATCGACCATCATCGAGTTTCTTGATTGTCATCAGAAAACCCTCCGAGTGGTATGTTTGCTTTTTGCTCGTAATTCTTTACGTCTGTACTTAGGGTATTTATCTGCCAATAACATACATTTCGAATGTATGTATCGATGATAAATGGTTATCCAGTTTTTTGCTCTGAGTGGGGTGAGGTTGTTATTCCTTGCCCAAAGTGTGCGAGTGCCGGTGCAATCTGCCCGGATTCTGGATTTATTTGGTCGGTAATGAACCACATCGTATATTTATTAAACTGCGGGTGTTGCAATATCTTCATTACTGCCTGTATTCCCATATCTTTAACCCCTTTCTCATAGCTAGACATTGAACTATAGGGAATTCCTGTTAACTCACTGAATTGTCTTCGATTAAGTCTTTCTGACTCACGCAAGATAGCAAGCTTTTCATGGATAGGTAGTGTCATAGATTTAAGTCCATTGTTGATAATAAAACGATAACGGAGTAATCTTTGCGAAATCGGGTGCTTAGTGAGTCGATTAAGCAACTACTCATGGTGACTATTAGCGATTTTAGACGACTAATAACGTAAACGGAGAATCGTAGCAGATGAGCAAACAGGTTGTAAGCGCCTCGGATGCCGTACCTTATCAAGAGTTCGCTCGGCTTATTGGGAAGCCGGTATCAGCAGTAAAGAAAATGATAGAGAGAGGAAAGCTTCCAGTAGTTGAAATGACAGATCCGCAATCTTGCACTGGTCGTGCTGGTGAGTATTGGATCTACCTACCAGCCTGGAATAATGGGATGAAAATGGCGTATGAGAGCCGCCCAAAAGAAATCAGGGAAGGGTGGTTAATGTGGCTGGGTTTAGGCGAGCCGATGAGCTGAGGGGAATGTGATGACGGAACCACGATGTATTGCTCAACTCCTGCACAACCATCAGGCAATGCGCCCGATGGATTTCACTATTACCCACGGCAAAGGACGTAAAGGCGTAATCATTCGTCAGCCGCGTCGTTATAACGTTGCCGGTGCTTTTCAGCGTTGCCTGAAAGTGGCAGGGAGACTATTTAAATGACAGTCATGACATTTGCAGTAGTGAAAAATCAACCTTCTGGCCTGCGTGGTCTGGTCGCTAAACACCTGGCAAAACCTCGCTGGGTTGAATCCTGTAATTTCTACAATGACATGCTGGAACGTGAACGCCTCACAGTTTGCTTTCACGCTCAGTTAAAACAACGCCATTCTGTCATGCGTCTGGAAGAAATGAACGATTGTGATCGTGAGCGTATTGTCTGCGCCATTGATGAACTGCGCGGCGCATTCACAAAACAGCGAGCTTTAGGCGTGAGCAAAGCAGGATTCATTGGTCGCCTGACCGTGAGCCAGCGACGCACGTTGTTTTTGCATGCCGGGCTGACAGAAGATGAATTTAATCAACCGTACTGGTATATCGAAAACGAACAATGTCATTGGCGGGATGCTCTCATACGGGCAATGCGCGAGCTGTTTAATTTATTTGAATACACGCCAGTAATATTGACAGCAGTTAAACCTGAACAATATCTCCATTAATTAATGTACGGAAAAAATTAACGCACTTCACTGTGTGTGGCTTTTTATTATCTGGAGTCAGGGATTGTGGCCGTAAGAATTAATCACCAACGTAACACCGAACAATTAAATTCACTTCTCACTCAGGCTCGAGCGGAAGGCAAGGCTGATGCGGCTGTTAAGTACTCGTCACACATTGACGGGCTAATCCGTCATATCACAAACAACGAACTGTCTGGTGTTGAGATTGTGGAACTACTTCACCAGGAATCGCGGAAGTTGCATGAATCAGGTCTGAGTTATCAGCGAGGGGCTGGCCTGTGAGTAACCGTCGGGTCATCGTCAAAAACTGGTATTCGGTCACTAAGCTGAATGGCTCATTTGTTCTGGCTGATGTTAAACACGATAAGGATACCGGTGCGGTTTCTTATCCAACGGTCGCCATTTATTCCAGTGAGTTAAAGCTGATTTCCGACCTGATTAACCTGATGGTCAAACGGGCTATTTTTCTGAAACGAGTCAATAACACCAACGAACTTTTAAAAGAGATAAATCACTGTGGCGAGCTGTGTCAGACCGCCATGAATAAAATCAATAATGTTGAGGGTTAAATATGTCTGTCCATATTCAGGTTGGCGATAAATGGGTCATTACCAGCGATCAGTATCAGTTTATTTTGCAGGAAAAAAAGATAGCGAAAACAGGGAAAATGGCAGGCAAAGAATGGTTAGATACTATCGGTTATTACCCGAAAATTAACCAGCTCGTATCCGGCCTGATCCACCATCATATCCAGACCTCTGCTGTCGATTCGATTGAAGCAATGACCGCAGAAATTGCGCGCATTGAACAAGTATGTGAAAACGCTTTTAAAGCCAATGCACAGTAATGAGCAGGGGCATACAGCTCCTTCTGCAACACCTCTGATTCAAAGCACCGGCAAGTCATTCGTCGGTGCCTATCCTTGGAACGCTCCGCGCGAGGCTATCTCGCGAGATCCCTATGACAGACCTCTTACACGTGACGAACACCGTCAGGTGCAAGCGGTTTTAGCTGATATTAATACGCTTCCTCATACCCTCGGTACCAAATTCAGTAACCGTTATTACTGGCTTAAACGCCACTCAAGCCAGCTTGATGCTCTGCGATTCCTGACCTCCACCTTTAAACGGCGCTTATGGCCGCGCATTGAACGCGTCAATCTCAATCACCGGATGAACACTGCCGCCTCGATGCGTTTTCTGTCCGAACAGGATGCTTATTCACAGCTGCCGGGTATGAACGATAAAGCGCTGGAGAAGTTCGCGGGTCGGATAGCGGCTCAGTTATTCAGTGCATACGAAGAACTCAGCGACAGCTACGCCAGTGAACATGAGGGCGATAAAAAGGAAGTGCTGTTTACTGATGAGGCGCAATCCTGGCTCTACGGTGAAATTGCGGGGGCAGCCCGCGCATTCAACGTTACGCCACTGCACTGGAAAAAGTATCGCAAAGGAAAACTCACAGTACGTGAAGCATTTTCAGCGGTGTTCCGTCTGATTACCGATGACTGGTGGGTGGGGCAGTTTAAAGCACAGCGCACCCGCTGGAATGAAGCGCTGTTAATTGCAGTCGGTGAGGTCAGTAAGAAACGTTCACCTTACGCCAGTAAACAAGCCATTCGTGATGTACATGCGCGTCGCCTGGCTAATCTGGAATATCTGAAAAGCCGCGAACTGGAGAACGTGGAAACCGGCGAGCGGATCGACCTGATTGATAAGGTGCTTAAAAGCATTTCTAACCCTGAAATCCGCCGCATGGAATTAATGAACACCATTGCGGGAATTGAGCGTTACGCCTCCAGCAAAGGTGATGTCGGAATGTTTATTACCATCACTACTCCATCCAAATATCATCCTACACGCGTCACTGGTGCGGATAAAACCGTCCAGCTTAACCATAAATGGAACGATGAAGCCTACAGCCCAAAAGAGGGTCAGCGCTATCTGTGTGACATCTGGAGCAAGATGCGCACCGCATTCAAAGACAATGGCCTTAATGTGTATGGCATGCGCGTCGTCGAGCCTCACCATGACGGCACACCGCACTGGCACATGATGCTTTTCTGCCAGCCCGACCAGCGTCAGCAGGTTATCGGGATCATGAGTCGTTACTCTTTAAAAGAAGATGGTGATGAGCGCGGGGCGGCCAAAAATCGCTTTGAATGTAAGCACCTCAACAAAGGTGGGGCGGCGGGTTATATCGCAAAATACATTGCGAAGAATATCGACGGTTACGCGCTGGATGGCGAACTGGATAAAGACACAGGCAAACCGTTAAAAGATACCGCAGCCGCAGTTAATGCCTGGGCGTCCACATGGCGCATCCCTCAATTTAAACCGATTGGTGTGCCGACAATGGGCGCTTATCGCGAGCTGCGTAAATTACCACGTGGCGTGAGTATCGCCAGTGAGCTTGATGAGCGAGTCGAAGATGTCAGAGCCGCAGCCGACGGCGGTGATTTTGATTTGTACATTGCCGCACAGGGTGGGGCAAACGTCCCACGTGACGCACAAACCGTCCGTGTCGCCCGTAAGGTGGCTGACGAGCTTAATGCGTATGACGAGGAGGTGCAGAAGGTTGTGGGCATCTTCGCCCCGCATCTTGGCTCTGACAATGTTCATGTCACGCGTACAACTCAATGGCGTATCGTTGCTAAAGCCGTTGACGTTGACCTTAATCTTTTGACCTTAAAGAGCGGCTCTGCCGCGACTCGGAGTCCTGTCAATAACTGTGGGTTGGGTGGTTTGAATAGTGAGGCTGATGTGCTACCCAAAGCATTTGAGCAGGCCGCATCGCTGTTAAATCTTCTTGATAGTGGTGAGGTTAGTGGGAGCGATGCCGACGTTAAAGCGGTGCCTCGAGAGCAAACTTCGAAAGTGAAGCAATCACAAAGTTGTTGCGATCCGATGAAAGTACATGGTTAGGCTGTTTCGGTACGAAGGAGGAAGAAGTAGGAATGAAGTTCTATCCTAAACGTAAAGTTTTGACTTGTTCTAATGAGCTACGATGGCACTCATTATGAATTTTCTACAAGCGATAGTTTTAAAATAACCTCTTCTCATTGCATTGATTTATAAGGAAATTATTGATAATTGTAGTGATAATTAGCTCCGGGCATCTCTTTGAGAAAAGTAATTTTTATGGTAAAAAAGATCATCATAATTAATCCCCGGATAACCGCCGGTCTCGTATGAAGCAAGTCAAGGGAAGGAGTAGGAGATAATGGCAAGCAATAAAACCTCAGTAATTGAAGAAAAGCTTGGTCGTAAGGCTGTAACCGAACTCGAACTAGAACACTTGTTACTTGATGTGGAAAACCCACGATTTGGTGAGGAGTCCTCTTCGTCTGATACTCAAATCGACGTGCTTAATAATATTGTAAAAAACTATGGTGTTACAGATGTAATAAGCTCTATTGCTGTTAATGGTTATTTTTCCGCCGAGCCAATGGTTGTCAAAAAAATAGGAAAAGATAAATATACTGTTATGGAGGGCAACCGCCGTCTGGCTGCATGTTTAATCTTAAAAGGGGATGATAGGGCTAGAGATCAATCAAGCTTACATCAACAATATATTGATAAATATAAACAGCATGGCTCCCCGAAAATAGATCCAATTCCTGCCATTATTTTTGAGGATGGGGATGAAGTTGATAAAAAATCATTAATATCCTATCTAGGTGTTCGACACATTGTTTCAACCAAGGATTGGGACTCTTATGCGAAAGCTGCGTGGATAGCAAGGACCATTAAAGATGGCGATATGAGTGTTAATGACATATCGACAATGATTGGCGATAGAAATAGTACGATAAAGCGCCTTCTCGCTGGTTATCATTTTATAAAGCAAATGGAGTCCACTGGTAAGTATAATAAAGAAGATAGTGTAAAAAAGGGCCGGGGAAGCAATACTAGTTATCCTTTCTCTTGGGTTTATACCCTGTTAGGCTACAAATCAGTACAGGATTTTGTAGGATTAGCAGATGATCCAACCATACCTGACCCTATAGATGTACAGAAGCTGGACAATGCGAAGTTATTAATGACGGCCATGTTCGGTAATAAAAATAAAGGCCAAAATTCTCAGGTACGTGATTCGCGAAATCTAGGTATTCTTGCCGAAGTGGTTGCTTCTCCTGAAAAAGTATCGTTACTCAAACAAGGTAAGGATGTAGCAGAAATATCTGATTTAACTCAGCCAATCGAAGAGCGCTTAACAGGTCTTATGCTTGAGATTAGAAGTAGATTAGACGAGTGTATTAGCCGTTTAGGTCGAGAAGATTTATCTAGAGATGGTGCTGTAGATTTATTGAATTATGTCGACCAAATAGGTAAACAATTTAGAACTTTCAAAACTGCTGTGACAAATGCAATTAACGGTGACAATGAAGAAGGATTCTAACTGTGAGCTATGGATTGCGTTCTAAATTACAGCGATTTTCGAGTGATGCAGATCAAGCGGAGTTTAATGCTTTACTTGATATGAATGCTGCAATAGATTCAGCTATTGAAGATGATAAAATAGCAGGAACTATTTATGACGAGATGGATGAGCTCGAGAATTTTTCAGATGAAGAATGGATGCGCGAGGACCAAGGAAAAGATGAATTAGTTGGTCAGGTTGCTGAACATATCCAGTGGCGGCAAGATATTTTAAAAGATTTCTATCCTTTTGAGTATCAAGGAAATCATCTCACTTTAAAAGAAAACCCTTCTCCTGTTTATCTTTTTTGTCTATGTGTGTCGTTGGCAAATAATTTAACTAGTGGTGATAATGTAAAATTACCGCGCTACTTTGAATTAATGGCTGGAAAATTATTCACTAAGTTTTTCAGTTCTCATGCTAAACACTTACATACTGGGTGGCCACGTTCTGATGGCAATCCAAAAAGTTATAAAGAATTAGCCGAGAAACTTAATAAATCAATTTCAAGTAATACCATCGAGTGGTCATGGAAGGTGCAACATGGTCTTAAAGATGAAGATGCTATTCGCATCAAGGATTGCGGAGTAGATTTTGTTTCGTGGGTTGATTTTCTTGATGAGAGAGATGGTCGTCTTTTTGCACTAGGGCAATGCGCGTGCGGTAATGATTGGCCAACAAAATTTAATGATATTAAGATTGCAAAGCTTAATCCTTGGTTTCATCCTTTGACATTTACAAAATGTATAAAAGTTTTTTCAACGCCTTATATACTTGTAAATGAAATGATGAGAGAGGCTAGTTCTGAGGCAGGAGTGGTGTTTGATCGGGTTCGTCTGACAATTGCTTATGAAAAATTTAAAAGCGAATTTTTAGATATGCCTCATGATTTGAACGGATTAATTGATTTATGTAAGAATAGCAAATGAGCCCTTTTGGGCTCATATTTTACCAAATATCAGGTATGTTTCTAACCACCGCCTCAAAGAGAGGTGGTGGCACTGCATTTCCCACAACCTTATAACGCTCTTTCATTAAGCTAGCTTGACTTAGATGGGGGGCTTCTGGGAACAATAAATCTTTACCATGTTTAGTATATTCTCGGCTAAAGCCCTGAAGAATAGCAGCTTCTCTGTACGAGAAACGACGTGCTGGTAAGTCAGAAACAAACTCCCATTTATCAGTGTCAACTTTACGAAGTTCTGGACTAATGGGATGTAATGGAATGTGCCGCATATTGCTAACAATTGTTTTGCTTACTTCACTCCAGTCACGACGGCGATTACGAGAAAGATAATACCAATGGAAAATATCATCACAAAATTCACCTGTTGGCCAAGTGGGAAGATCTTTCAATGCTTCTTGAATTGTGATTAAAGGTGAGTTTGTATCTTCACCATGTGTTGGTGAGGGGAAATTATACTCAATATTAAAATCGTTACGGATACCAACGATAATTAGTCTTTTTCTTTCCTGTGGTACTCCGTAGTGATGAGCTTTAAGTATTTTCCACACAACGTTGTAACCGATGCCAGTGGCATTTGAAAAACGAGACAACTGGTCATCAAGTAAATGCTGGAAAGTACTATTACGCATACCAGAAACATTCTCTACAATGAATGCTTTAGGCTTAATATATGTTAAGGCTCTTGCGAACTCTTTATATAAATAATTAATTGTTCTGTCTGCTTTCCGTACACCGCCTTGGCTAAAGCCCTGGCAAGGGTAACAACCCACCAGTAAATCAGCCTCCGGGAAAGTTTCTATCTTTCTAATGTCTTGGACTAGATATTCTGTTTCTGGTTGATTCGCAAGATAAACCTCTTTGGCATATGGCAAAATATCGTTAGCCATAACGACATCAAATCCTGCTTTAACCAGGCCTGCGTCTGAACCACCGCAGCCCGAGAATAGTGATACTGCTTTAGGCATGTTCTCTCCCCAAATAATGCGGAGAGTATAACTTCTTACATGGCGACTGCCTACACCCAGTCACTCATTGAGCCAGTTATGTTTCCAAAAAATAATGCATTTCAGTGCATGAAAACGCATGGGATTTTTTTCCTGATTTTGAAATGAATGACCAGACCTGATGGTATGAATTCTCATAAAGACACCTGCATTAAAACCGACCCATGAAGCGGGCAGGCGTGGCGGGGATAGCATTGCGCGCTGGCGTGGTATTTATTTTATTTAATTTGCGCCTGAGCACATCGTGATGGTGTTTTTGGGTATGCCGTTTCGCTTGGGTGTGGTTGGCGGTGTACGCACCGTGTAGCGCGTCTGAGGACGTGAGGCGAGGGTGTAAAAAAGCCGCTATATCAGCGGCTGCAATCGGAAGTTATTCGGCGGGTGTCAGCTCGTAAGGTTTAAAGCGGATCACCTCGGCACCAATCCATTCGTTTACCTCTTTAATTCTCTCCTGCAGCGGCGTCAGCTCGTTACGCACAAACACCTGTGCGGCCTTCACTACGTCACCGAAACCACCGGTATTGTTAGGGATAACCCCCATCATCTGCGGTGGTACGCGGTGTGCGCTCATTAAGTCCTCGGCACTGGCTTTCTTGATGTTAAAGAAATCGTCTTTGGTCGCCACTTCGCTGAGCGGCACGATTTTAATCCCGTCCGGTTTGCCATTAGGTGCATAGAAAAACAGGTTCTTGAAGTTCCCCAGTCCCTTTGAACTGCGCATCGCTTCGCGCAGGGCTTCCACGTCGGTGCTGCTTTGTGCGGCGTCCGTCACATACATGATGTAACCGGCGTGCGCGCCGTTCTGGTAATACTTGCGACGGAAAAGCGTTGCCGATTCATTCAGCCAGGCTGAATTAAGGGCGCTGAGGTATTCCGGCAGGCCGTAAAGCTCCTGGTTGATATCCGGTTCCAGCAGGTGGAATACGGAGCCAGGCGCGAACTCATGCGGGGTGACAAACGACTGCACAAACCAGTAAGCGTCCTCGTTCGTCCCCTTGCGGGTGTATTTGGCCGGTGAGGTTTCCAGCCGTAACAACTTGCCGGTGACACTCATGCGCTTTTCCAGAAACGCATTGCCGAACACCAGAAAATCCAGCGCGAAGCGGCTGAAATCCTGCTGCGATAACAGCGGGTGCGGGATAAAGGTCGAGGCCAGAATATTGCGTTTCACATAAATCGGTGAGCTGTGGTGCACGGCGGCGCGCAGCGTTTTAGCCAGCCCGGTAAAACTCACCGGCGGCTCAAACCATTTGCCGTTCCCGACGCACTCGGTGTAATCCAGAATGTCACGGCGATCGAGCACCGGCGACGGCTCACCAAAGGTGAAGGCTTCCATTTTTTGCGGTGCCGCAGCCGGTGGTGTGATGGTATTTTTTGCTGCGTGATGTTTGCGTTTCTTCGCCATTAGTTGAACTCCAGAATTGAGGTTGATGCGTTGCCGCTACCGGCAGTTAATGGCTCATTTAACAGGGCGTGCATGGTTGCCCACGCGACATCGGCGTGGCTGGCTTCTTCGCTGCGGCTGGCGTCATAGGTGGCACTGCGTCCGCTGCTGGTCATGGTTTTACGGATAGCCATAAACGAGGCGGTGATATCGGTGTAACTCACGTCGTACTCCAGGCATCCGCGCGCAATCGTGTCTTTGGCTTTGAGCACCATCGCGGTTTTCACCTCGGGGCTGTAGCGGATTTCACGCGCTGCCGGGTAGAAGGCTCTGACGAGCTGGTAAACACCTTGACCGATGCCGGTCGCATCGATGCCGATATATTCGACGTGGTATTTTTCTGTCAGCTTTTTGATGGATTCGGCCTGGGTGGCAAAGTCCATCCCCTTCCACTGGTGACGCTCCAGAATGCGGAATTTCCCCCCGGCAACCACTGGCGGAGCCAGCACCACGCATCCGGCACTGTCGCCGGTGTGTGACGGGTCGTAACCAATCCACACCGGGCGATAACCAAACGGGCGTGTGGCGAACGGCTGCCAGTCATCCGCCCAGGCTTCCATACTGTCGACCATGCAGCGTTGCAGCTCCTCGAACGGAAACACCGACGCTTTGTCGTCGACAAATTCACACATGAACAAATTGCGGAAATCCTCGGCGCTGTTTTCGCGCTTTAGCGTGTCGAGGTTAAACAGGTCGCAGCCACCGGCGAGCGCATCCTCGATGGTGACAATCTGCCGCCACTGACCATCGGCGCAGGCCATGCCGTTTTTTAACGCCGTGTGGCTGATATCAAGGTCAACACACTCGCTTTTATCCGACCGGCCTTTGTTAAACAGCTCGCCTGACCAGAACGGGTACGCACCATGCGCCAGCGTCGACGGGGTCGAGAAATAGGTCGAGCGCAGGTGCTGTTGTGATGCCATTCCCGATGCCACTTTGCGCAGCTTCTGAAAGTTGGGTATCCAGAAAATCTCATCGACCAGCAGGTCACCGTTATGGCTCTGTGCGGTGTTGGAATTGGTGCCGAGGAAAATCAGTTTTGCCCCGTTGTTGCCAATGACAATCGGGTCACCGGTCAGGTCGACATCGACCAGGCGCGCAAACTGGATGATGTACTCGCGGAACACATACGCCTGCGTCTTGGACGCTGAGAGGAAAATCTGGTTATGGCCGGTTTTCAGGGCGCGTAACAGCGATTCACGCGAGAAATAAAATGTTGCGCCAATCTGGCGGGATTTGAGGATATTGCGGATACGGTGTTGCAGTCCCGCCTGATGCCAGCCGAGCTGATACTCAAAGGATTCGGCAAAGAAAATCTCCTCAAGCTTTTCGATAGCCTCGTCGCTGAAATAGTTCTTTTTCGGCTTCTTACGCACGCCTTTATTGCGGTTCGCCACGTTGGGATTTAAATCGGCCTCACTGCCGGTCTGGTTATAGCGATTCACCCGCGCCAGCCGCTCAATCTGTCGGCCTAACAGGTCGATTTCTTTGAAGTCGCCGCCGTCTTTTTTCGGCTTGGTAATCAGCTGAATTAATCGTGCTTCGAGGCTGTTTTCGACTCGGGTGATCGGCGCGATGCCGTCCCAGCCGTCGCGCTGTTTCCAGCTCTGCACTGTCGGGCGTTTCTGTCCGAGCATTTCGGCAATCTGTGGCACGGAAAACCCCTGCCAGTAGAGCAGTGACGCCTGTCGTCGTGGATCTTTAAGAATGGAGGTATCGGTGGTGATGGTCATGTTTGCCTCGCGTTATTCGACAGAGGCAAGGCTACTGAAGCGGGGTGCGATGCGCGCTAAGGTGCTGTTGTGTCAGGGGTAAGCCATCCGGGATGAATGGCAGGCCGGGTGCAGAGTCAGGAAACTAAGCCTGACCCAATCACCCCACACTCAGGACTCCTGAACATGGCAAAGAAAGTTTCTAAATGGTTCCGCATCGGCGTCGAAGGTGACACCTGCGACGGTCGCGTGATCAGCGGCACCGATATTCAGGAAATGGCCGATTCATTCGACCCGCGTGTCTACGGCGCACGCATCAATCTCGAGCACATCACCAGTGTGTTACCTGACAGCCCGTTTTGCCGTTACGGCGATGTCACCGAGCTGAAAGCCGAGACCATCGACGATGATTCCGCGCTCAACGGCAAGCTCGCGCTGTTCGCCCGCATCACCCCGCTGGCGAATCTGGTGGAAATGGTCGGCAAAGGCCAGAAGGTTTACACCTCGATGGAGATCCGCCCGAATTTCTCCAACTCCGGCAAGTGCTATCTGATTGGCCTGGCTGTCACCGACGACCCGGCAAGCCTCGGCACTGAATATCTGGAATTCTGCTCGCGTGCCAAAACCAATCCGCTTTCTGGTCGCAAGGAACGTCCGGAGGATTTGTTCTCGGTTGCCACACTGGCCGAGCTGGAATTTGAAGACCAGCCCGACACCCTGCTGAACAAACTGACCGACACCGTGAAAGGCATTTTCAGCCGTAAACAGGCTGATGACGATGCGCGTTTTAACGATGTGCACGAAGCGGTGACGGTAGTTACTGAGCAGGTGCAGGCCAACCACGACGCCACTGAGCAGCGCCTGAATGCGATGGAGCTGTCATTCAACACCCTGAAAGGCGAACTCTCCACGCTGGAAACCTCACTCGACAACACGGAGAGCTTTACGCAGCGCCGTCGCGAACCGGCAAGCGGCGGCAATGGCGACTCCGTGCTGACCAACTGTTAACCCCGAACAACCTCATTAATCAGGAAAAACAATGCGCCCACAAACCCGCTTTAAATTTAACGCCTACCTCACCCAGGTGGCGAAGCTCAACAACGTCGACGCCGGTGACATGACCAAAAAATTCAGCGTTGACCCGTCCGTCACGCAAACACTGATGAACACCATGCAGGAGTCATCTGACTTTCTGACCCGCATCAACATGGTGCCGGTCGCTGAAATGAAGGGTGAAAAAATCGGTGTCGGTGTCTCCGGCTCAATTGCCAGCACCGCCGATACCGCCAGTGGTCATGAGCGTCAGACCGAAGATTTCACCGCGCTGGAGTCCAATAAATACGAATGTGATCAGGTCAATTTCGATTTCCATATTCGTTTTCGTACCCTCGATTTATGGGCGCGTTTCCAGGACTTCCAGCTGCGTATTCGTAACGCCATTATCAAACGTCAGTCGCTTGATTTAATGATGGCCGGTTTCAACGGCATTAAGCGTGCGCCGACCTCTGACCGCAGCAAAAATCCGCTGTTGCAGGACGTGGCGGTCGGCTGGTTGCAGAAATACCGCAACGAAGCGCCTGCGCGCGTGATGAACAAACATACCGCTGAAGATGGCACTGTTTCGGATGTGATCCGCGTGGGTAAACACGGCGATTACGCCAACCTCGATGCGCTGGTGATGGATGCCACCAATACCATGATTGCGCCGTGGTATCAGGAAGACCCGGATTTGGTGGTCATCTGTGGCCGTCAGTTACTGGCCGACAAATATTTCCCGATAGTGAACCAGGAGCAGACCAACACCGAAGCGATGGCGGCGGACGTGATTGTCAGCCAGAAACGCATCGGTAACCTGCCAGCGGTACGCGTGCCGTTCTTCCCGGCGAATGGACTGATGGTGACCACGCTGGAAAACCTGTCCATTTACTACATGGATGACAGCCATCGCCGCATCATTGATGAGAACGGCAAGCTCGACCGTATCGAAAACTACGAATCCATGAACATTGATTACGTGATCGAGGATTACGCCGCTGGTTGCCTGGTTGAAAACATCCAGCTCGGTGAGTTCCCTGCGCCGCCGAAAGATGAACCGGCAGCGGAGGCATAAACCATGACGAGTCCCGCTGCACGACACATGATGCGGGTCTCGGCCATTGTGACCGCGCAGCGGGACGATAACCCGCTGCGCCATGCAAATGCTTACGAGCAGATGCTGGTCAAACTGGCCGCCGACCAGCGCATTTTAAAAAACATTCATTCCATTGAGCGCAAGGCCGACAAAAAGCGCGCGCTGTTGCCATCCTATGCGCCGTGGGTCGCCGGTGTGCTGGCCGAAGGCAAAGGCGCGCAGGATGACATCGTGATGACCGTCATGCTGTGGAAGCTCGATGCCGGTGATATTGCCGGTGCGCTGGAGATTGGCCGCTATGCCATGCAGTACGGGTTGACCATGCCCGCGCTGCACAAACGCACCACACCGTATGTGCTCGCCGAGGATGTGGCACTGGCGGCCATGCGTGCCCATGCCGCTGGTGAGTCAGTGGATGTCGCTTTGCTGCTGGCAACCCAGACCCTGACCAGCACCGCTGATATGCCCGACAAAGTGCGTGGACGCCTGCACAAAATCACTGGTCTGGTGCTCCGTGACAAAGGGATGCTGGCGGATGCCCTGGAACAGCTTAAGCGAGCCATGCAGCTCGATGCACAGGCGGGTGTGAAAAAGGACATTGAGCGCCTCGAAAGCGCGCTCAAACCTAAGCCCGTCACCGTGAAAAAACCAAAGACAAAACCGCGAGCGCGTAAACCTGAGACCACACCAGGCAAACGCGGTCGCCCCCGCAAAGTGGCTAACACCACCGCTTAAGAATGCGCCCCGCGCCGGACGGCACGCTGGTTGAGACTGGATTTATTCCTCATCGATACCGGCGTCCACCGTCCACCTATTTTGAGGTTGTCATGACGACAGTGATTATCAGCAAGCCTGAAACCCCGCAGGCTGGGGTGGTGATTCCCCCGCGCCCGGTCGCGGAAGCGGCCATCACCAATACGGCATTTTTCCCCGACGTTGATCCGCTGCGCATTCGCGAGCTGTTGCGCCTTGAGCACACCGTGACGCCGGTGCGGCTGCGTGCGGCGATTATTGACGGCATGGCGGAAACCAACGCCGAGTTACGCGACTACCGCCGTGAGCAGATGGCACTCGGGTATGAGAGCCTGGCTGCTGTACCGGCTGACGCGATTGATGGTGAAAGTGTGCGGTGTTTTTACTACCTGCAAGCCGTGACCGCGATGACCACCGCCAAGCTTTATGAGAACTATCGTGGCGTGGATGCGAGCGCCAAAGGGGATAAAAAAGCCGACAGCATCGAGAGCACCATTGATGAAATGTGGCGGGATATGCGCTGGGCGGTGTCGCGCCTCCAGGACAAATCCCGCTGCATCATCGGGCAAATCTGATGAAGGTTTTTGCGCTCCAGGGCGACACCCTCGACGCACTGTGTGCACGCCATTACCGGCGCACCGAGGGTGTGGTCGAAGCAGTGTTACTCGCCAATCCAGGTCTTGCAGAACTCGGTGAGGAGCTGCCTCACGGCACCGCGGTTGAACTGCCGGATGTCGATTCCTCACCGGTCACGGAGACCCTGAATTTATGGGACTGACAATGGAAAAAATCACCACGTTTGTCACTTACTGGCTGTCGGTGGCGCTGGCGTATTTCGGTACGCAGACGCCGGAAAAACTGGCGCTGTATGTCGGCGGGGGCTGTGCGATTTTCACCGCGCTGGTGAATTTCTGGTATCGCCGCCAGACCTTCCGCTATCTGCGCGCAATGGGGCTGAATGAGGAGGTGGTGCGTGGCATCAATCGTTAAACGTTGCAGTGTCGCGGTAGTGCTGGCGCTTGCCGTTCTGCTGCCGGATTTCTCATTACTGAAAACCTCACCCGACGGGCTGGCACTGATTGCCGACCTCGAAGGGTGTCGCCTGAAACCGTACCAGTGCAGCGCCGGTGTCTGGACATCAGGCATTGGTCACACCGCAGGCGTTACGCCAAAAGGCGATATTACCGAGCGTCAGGCCGCGCAGAACCTGGTCAGCGACGTGCTCAATGTTGAGCGCCGTCTTGCTGTTTGCGTGCCGGTCGATATGCCACAGCCGGTGTATGACGCGGTGGTGAGCTTTGCTTTTAACGTCGGCACCGGTGCGGCCTGTCGCTCAACGATGGTGAGCTACATCAAGCGTTACCAGTGGTGGCAGGTGTGTGACCAGTTCCCGCGCTGGGTGTTTGTGAATGGCGTCAGAAATACCGGGCTGGAAAACCGCCGCGCACGTGAGCGCGCTTACTGTCTCAGGGGGATGGAATGAAAACACTGATGATTTTGCTGTTGCTGGCCGTCGCCGGTCTGATGTGGATGAAGCGCGAAAACAACACGCTGACCCGCTCGTTTGAAAAGGCAAACCGTGTCGCCGGTGAGCAGCAAACCCAGATCATCATGCTGCGCAATCAGCTTGATGTTGCTGCAAAACTCAGGCAGCGGAATGAACAGGCGCAGGTCGATTTACGCAACCAGCTTGCCACCGCAAACACCCTGGCGGCGAACCGTGGCAATACCGTGACGAGGTTACTCAATGAAAATAAAGCGCTGCGTGAGTGGTATGAGTCTGATTTGCCTGATGACATTATCCGGCTGCACACCCGCCCTGCCTTCACCACCACCGCTGATTATTTACAGTGGCTGTCCGAAAGTGGCGCTGTGCAAGATACCGGCAAGCAGCCCGCACACTAACGGTGATTTAAGCGCGGACATTCGCCAGCTTGAGGCGGCACTGGTCAGTTGCGCCGCCCAGACTGAAACCACAAAACATTGCCAGGAGACACTCGATGCTCAAGCCCGCCAGTTTACGCAAAGCCCTTTGTGATGCGGCACCGGTGCTGCGAAATAACCCAGACATGCTGCGTATTTTTATCGACAGCGGGAAAATCGCCTCAACCCTTGCGACCTCGCTGTCGTTTGAAAATCAGTACACGCTGAATGTCGTGGTCACCGATTATCACGGGGATCTGGATTACCTCATCGTGCCGGTCAACGCCTGGCTGCGGGAAAATCAGCCCGACATCATGACCACCGATGAGGGGAAAAAAAGAGGCTTCACGTATATCGCCGATATTAACGACGACGAAAGTGTCGACGTGAGTATCAGCCTGATGCTGACCGAGCGCACGCTGGTTAAACAGGAAGGTGAAGCGCTGCACGTGAAGCACGTCCCTGAGCCGCCCCTGCCGGAGGATGTCACGCGGCCAACGGAACTCTACGCTCACGGAGAGCTGGTGAGTCAGTGGCATGAATGAGTTCAAACCCTTTGAGGATAAGCTCGCCGGGCTGATTGCAGCCCTATCACCGGCAGCGCGCCGCAGAATGACGGCTGAGATTGCGAAGGCGCTGAGAGCCTCACAGCAGCAACGCATCAAGCGCCAGCAGGCACCGGACGGCACGCCGTATGCCGCACGAAAACGTCAGCCGGTGAAAGGCAAAAAAGGTCGGGTTAAACGTGCGATGTTTACCAAACTGCGCACCAACCGCTATATGAAAGCGAAAGGCACCAATGACGCTGCGATCGTGGAGTTTACAGGGCGTGTGCAGCGTATGGCGCGGGTGCATCAGGAGGGTTTACGGGATAAACCCAACCGTTACAGCGAGGGCGTGCAGTATGAGGCACGCAAGTTATTGGGATTAAATCAAGGCGATAAAACTATCATTGAAAACAATATTCTCAACCATCTTTCAATTTAATCTCTTGGGCGCTCACTATAAAATTTAGATATTTATGGTGAGCTAAATGCTGAATGTCTATTCAATATATTGAAATTACATATACCCTTTATTGAATATGAAATTGACATTGTTTTTTTTATCAAAGGCAATTAAGTCAAGGCTCTCCATTTTCCATTCGAAATTATATCTCTCCGGGGAGGGGAGTTTTGCGTTTTCAAAGAGCGAGTTTACATAAGACCTGTCATCGAGTTGAGGATCGATTTGTCTAATGATTGAAGAGTAATGTTGACCCATTCTAATTAGTTGCACAGGGTGACCGGAGGTAGTTATGGGATTGTTCATGTATACCGTTCCCGGCTTCATACCTAAAGTGATATGTTTTTCATGTAACATCCACATTCTTTCTCGCTCAGTAGTCATAACCCCTGAAGCGTCTGTTTTATCAAATACACTATGATCAAATATACCTACTGCGTGAAATTTATCACGAGAGACAAAGGCAAATAATACGTCATCTGTTCTTTCAGATAATCCGCTGCTTTGAACATTCATATTTAAATGAAAGTGATGAAAACCCTTTGTATTCAATAATTGATCTTTATCTTCCCATGAGTCAACCTCACCATTAGTAACTCGCACTGATGGTGTATAACCTTTTTTATGTGCACGTTTAGAGTGATAAGGGTATATGTTTTCCCCCTTTCTGACTTTTTCCAATAATGCATTTATGCCATGCTTCAATGTTTTCCAGCGAGGATCGTTTGTTACTTCTGGTGCAATCTGCACTTTTCTACGACGAGCAGGTACAATTCTTGTTTTCCAGTGCATATACGCAATCAGAACACCATTCAGCCCTTGGCTTTCAAGCTCAAGAATAGTGGTTTTTTCATCTGGAAAAAATGGTAACTCTTTAATTAGGGCTGCCATCAACTTCTTGATTCTTTTGGACTCTTCCATAACTCCCTCAATTTAATACATTAATAAATCAATCATATTTTGTGAGTTATATTTCACTTGGTCAAGTTCAAACATGATGTTTCATAGACAAGGTCTCATTATGTAAATCGTTGTTCCATCGCTGAACAAATTGAACTTCATTGTTGCCAGCAGCTCACGACGGCATCCTTTCCTCATGAACACACTCCCATCACTTCAGGATCTCGCGCGCCTGCTGCGCAACCTTATCCGCATCGGCATCGTGACTGACGTCGACACTGCGCGGGCATTATGCCGTGTGGAAACTGGCGGTATCACAACCGACTGGCTGCACTGGCTGACGTCCCGCGCCGGTCGCTCGCGCACCTGGTGGGCACCGTCTGTCGGTGAGCAGGTTCTGTTGCTGGCGATTGGCGGCGAACTGGATACCGCTTTCGTGCTGCCTGGCATTTATTCCGATGACAATCCCGCACCGTCAGCCTCTGCCGATGCGCTGCATATTTCTTTCCCTGATGGTGCCGTGATTGAGTACGAACCGCAGACCGGCGCACTGACCGTGAGCGGTATTAAAACCGCCTCAGTCACTGCGTCCGAATCTGTTGTCGTGACGGTGCCGGTTGTGACGGTTAAAGCCAGCCAGAAAATCACCCTCGATACGCCGGAAGTGGTCTGCACCAACAAACTGACCACCGGCACGCTTGAAGTCAAAAAAGGCGGCAAGATGAGCGGCAACATCGAGCACAGCGACGGTACGTTTAAATCCAACGGCGTGCAGGTGGATAAGCATAAGCATGGCGGCGTTGAGCGCGGCGGAAGTCTGACGGAGGGCACACAATGACGGCTCGTTATCTCGGCATGGATCGTGCCACCGGTCTGAGTTTGTCCGATTCCGGACATATCAGTCAGAGCGTGCGCGACATTCTGATCACCCCCATCGGCTCGCGTGTCATGCGCCGCGATTACGGCTCGCTGCTCTCGGCACTGATTGACCAGCCTGATAACCCCGCATTACGCCTGCAAATTATGTCGGCCTGCTACATGGCCATCCTGAAATGGGAGCCGCGTATCCGGCTGACGGCCATCACCTTTGAGAGCACAACCGCAGGCGCGTTATTTGTCGATATCACCGGCACGCGTACCGGCACCGGCGGCGCGCCTTTTTCTTTAACCATTCCCCTGAGCTGAGATTATGGCAACCATTGACCTGAGCCAGTTACCGCCCCCGGATGTGGTCGAGGTACTGGACTATGAAACCCTGTTAGCCGAGCGCAAAGCGACACTGATTTCCCTGTATCCGGAAGAGGAGCAGGAAGCCGTTGCGCGGGTGCTGGCGCTGGAATCCGACCCCATCGTCAAGCTGCTGGAGGAGAACGCGTATCGTGAGCTGTTGTTACGCCAGCGGGTTAACGAGTCGGCGCTGGCGGTGATGCTGGCATTTTCCAGGGCAAACGACCTCGATGTGCTCGGCGCAAACAATAACGTCACGCGCCTGGTCATTACACCCGCCGATGACACGGCCATCCCACCGGTGGCGGCGGTGATGGAATCGGACAGTGATTTCCGTCTGCGTATTCAGCAGTCCTTTGAAGGGTTAAGCGTGGCGGGGCCGGTCGGGGCGTATCAGTTTCATGGCCGCAGTGCCGACGGGCAGGTCGCGGATGTGTCGGTGATCAGCCCGTCACCGGCCTGCGTGACGATTTCCGTGCTCTCGCGTGAAGGGAACGGCACCGCCAGTGATGAGCTGGTGAACATTGTCAGCCTTGCCCTGAATGATGAGAACGTGCGCCCGGTGGCTGACCGTGTGACGGTGCAGTCGGCGGTCATTGTCGACTATGAAATTGACGCGACACTTTACCTTTACCCTGGACCCGAACTGGAGCCGGTGAGGCAGGCTGCCGAGGCCAAACTGAAAGCCTATATCAGCGCGCAGCACCGCCTCGGGCGCGATATTCGCAAATCAGCCATTTACGCCGCCCTGCATGTGGAAGGTGTGCAGCGTGTCGAGCTGGCAAAACCGCAGGCCGACATCGTGCTCGATGACACTCAGGCCTCGTACTGTACGGATTACCAAATCGTTATCGGGGGTGCTGATGAATAACGTCCGGCTGCTGCCGGTTGGCTCCTCTGAGCTTGAGCTGGCCGCCGCAAAAGCCTGTGCCGAACTGACGCGCGTCCCGGTGCCGCTGCGCCAGCTCTGGAACCCGCTGGAATGTCCCGCACCGCTGCTGCCGTATCTGGCGTGGGCGTTTTCGGTTGACCGCTGGGATGAGAACTGGACGGAAGAAGCCAAACGCAACGTGATCCAGACCGCCAAATACATTCACAAACACAAAGGCACCATCGGCGCTATCCGCCGTGTGGTGGAGCCGCTCGGCTATCTGATTAATGTCACCGAGTGGTGGCAGAGCAACGATATACCTGGCACGTTTCGTCTTGATATTGGCGTGCTGGAAAGCGGCATTACCGAGGAAATGTACCTCGAAATGGAGCGCCTGATTGCTGATGCAAAAGCCGCCAGCCGTCACCTGACTGGCCTGAACATTACCCAGGATGTCAGGGGCGAATTTTACGTCGGTGGCCTGAGCTATGACGGCGACATTATTACCGTGTACCCCGGATAAAGAGACCATGATGACCGTGAAATATAAAACACTCGTTACCACCGCCGGGGCGGCAAAGCTTGCTGCTGCCACCGCAGGCGGCACACTGATTAGCCTGACGCACATGGCTGTCGGGGATGGAGGCGGCTCGCTGCCGGAGCCGGATGTCAGCCAGACAGCCCTCATCCGTGAAAAATGGCGTGCAGAGCTGAATAAAATCAGCATCGATGTCAATCACGATAATTACGTGGTGGCCGAGCTGGTTATTCCGCCGGAACGGGGCGGATTCTGGATGCGGGAAATGGGCTTGTTTGATGCTGATGGTACACTCATCGCCATTGCCAATATGGCCGAAAGCTACAAGCCGAAACTGGCTGAGGGTTCAGGCCGCGCGCAAACCGTGCGTATGGTGATTATGGTCAGTGCCATTGAGTCGGTTGACCTGACCATCGACACCACCACGGTGATGGCGACCCAGGACTACGTTGATAATCAACTCGCGGAACATGAACGCTCGCGCCGACATCCTGATGCCACGCTGGAGGCTAAGGGTTTTACCCAACTGAGCAGCGCGACCGACAGTGACAGCGAGGTGCTGGCCGCCACGCCGAAAGCGGTGAAAGCCGCATTTGATATGGGCGATAAGGCGAACAAAAATGCCGACAGCCGCCTGCTCAAAGAAAACAACCTGTCGGATTTACCTGATGCTGGTCAGGCTCGCCAGCATCTCGGGCTGAAAGGTGCGGCGGTGATGGATACCGGCACCACGGCGGGAACGGTGGCGGCGGGAGACGATGCGCGTATTGTTAACGCCCTGCAGAAAGACAAAAACCTTTCTGATGTGGAAAACAAGGAACAGGCGCGGGAAAACCTCGGGCTGAAATCCGCCGCCTTGTGTGACGCTCAGACCTCAAGCGCGGATGTCACTCCCGGGCGCGTGCTCGTCAACGGAGGCACATTCTCCATTGGCGCTAATCAGGTTCAAATGTTGGTGGGGGATGCCAGTTTCCGGTTCAGTGCTAATGGCGACTTCACCGCTACGCGCGCGATTAACATCGGCGACAGTGACACCGGCTTCCTGGCAAATGGTGACGGGCGCACGTTTATTCGTGCTGACAATGCCAATATTGGTTGGTGGAACAGCAGCAAATTTGTACTCGACAGATATTTTCTGGCTAATGCCGGATTGCAGACGCCGGCAATTGAGCTGACAGGGGGTAATGCGATTGTCGACTTCCACCTGAGAAACGACTCCGATGATTTTAACGTCAGACTCTACAACGATGCCGATAATCAGTTACTGCTGCAAAGCAGAAGCGGCAGAGCAATCCTGAATAACCAGGGGAAGTATATCGGACTGGCTGCTGCGGGTGCCTGGAATACGGAATATGGCAACCAGACCCACTCACCCTTTAATGCCTCGTATTTAAATGTCGGCGATGGTGATACGTGGTGCCCGATGATGACGGGAGGAGTGCAAAAAAATACCGGTTTCCCTACCTTTACCTCGTTTGGTCAATACATTCCGGCTGGCAATGGGTTCGGCTGCCCGGTTATTACGGCTATTGGGGATAATGGTCAGTGGGCACGATGGATGTTTGATTTCGCATCAGGTGGGATTTCTTATTTCAACCAGGCGGGTGGCAGAAGTGTCGCTTTTCAGGACTGGGTCAACGGGCGTGTAGGTGAAGTGCAAAACTGGGTCAATGGACGTGTCAATGATGTGGTCAATCAGTCCGATGGTCGTTACATCATGGACGTGGCACGCGGCGGGCAGGCGATGTCAAATCCCGGTCACGGTCAGGAACAGGTCTGGGAAACCCCGGATGGGTGCTTTATGACTGGACTATCCATGCGTAGTGACCTGGGGGATTGCCGAAACATGGGTAAATATTATCGCGCTCTTGTAGTGCGTACTTATAGCGGCAGCTGGCGGCAGGTCGGGAGTATTGCGTAATGATCCAGTTTAAAAATATCCGTATTTCAAAGCGGGTGATTGAGAAAGGCATGGCCTTACCCTTTATCTATTTTGAAGATGACAAGGGGCGAGACTGGTACACACTGCGTGATAAAACCTGGACAGGTAAAACGGCATTTATCGCGGTTGCACCAGATGGTTTTATCACTACCGGTGCACTGAATCCCAATTTCCTGACGCTTCATGAAGGTCTGAGCGTTTACGAAATTAACGCGGCTGACTACCAGGCTGATATCGGGAGCAAGCCCTATGTTTTCAAAGACGGGAAAATTTCAGCATTTACGTTACCCCCGCAGGAACTGGCGGGCATCACCCAAAACGAACTGCTGATTCAGGCCACTAAAGCGATCGCGCCACTTCAGGACGCGGTTGATGTGGGTATCGCAACCGGGGAAGAAACCGAACTGCTGACCGAGTGGAAACGCTTCCGGGTGATGGTCAGTCGTGTGGACACCACGCTTGCACCTGCCATTGAATGGCCGGTCGCGCCAGATACAAAGTAACAGGCACAAAAAAGCCCGCGCAAAGCGGGCTAGTCATACGGACATTCCTGATAATCATCTTCTTCATCATCGACAAACCACAGACACCAAAAATACCCTGCCAGTAACCAGACGACCAGTGCCGCCACTCCCCATAACACGTATTGCATGCGTCGCCTCCCTTAATGCCGGAAACGATAACGGCAATACGCCTTTATAGATAATGGATATAAACGATCAATTCTCGCTAATTGATCGCTCTCACCGATCAATCGCCGTCACATTTTTCCCGTTGATTTTGCTCTGTTTTCTGGTTTGTTGTGCCTTATGTGAGCGAGCGCTGATTGCTCGCACGCTGACGGCACAACACCTGAAAATAGACACTTCTGAAAACTACGGAGTGACCCGGATGGCTGACTATCACCACGGCGTGCAGGTTATTGAAATCAATGACGGCACGCGTGTTATTTCCACGGTCTCGACGGCGGTCATCGGTATGGTGTGTACCGCCAGCGATGCCGACGCGCAGACCTTTCCCCTTAATGAGCCGGTGTTAATTACTAATGTGCAGACGGCCATTGGCAAAGCCGGAACCAAAGGCACGCTGGCAGCGTCTTTGCAGGCGATTGCTGACCAGTGCAAACCGGTCACGATTGTGGTGCGCGTCGAAGAAGGTGATGGCGAGGATGAAGACGCCGCCCGCGCGCAGACCATCAGCAATATCATTGGTGGCACCGATGTGAACGGTAAATACACCGGCATTAAAGCGCTGCTGACCGCTTCAGCCGTGACCGGCGTGAAACCGCGCATTCTCGGCGTGCCGGGGCTGGATTCGCAGGAAGTGGCGGTTGCGCTGGCCTCGGTGTGCGTCAGCCTGCGCGCCTTTGGCTATGTCAGTGCGTGGAACTGCAAAACGATTTCTGACGCCATCAAGTACCGCGACAATTTCAGCCAGCGTGAGCTGATGGTTATCTGGCCGGACTTTGTCGCCTGGGATACGGAGACGAACGCCAGTGCTCCGGCGTATGCCACGGCGCGTGCACTCGGTTTGCGTGCCTTTATTGACCAGACCGTCGGCTGGCACAAAACCCTGTCTAACGTCGGGGTGCAGGGTGTCACCGGTATCAGTGCTTCGGTGTTCTGGGATTTGCAGGCCTCCGGCACCGATGCTGACCTGCTCAATGAGGCAGGGGTCACGACCCTTATCCGCAAAGATGGTTTCCGCTTCTGGGGTAACCGCACCTGTTCTGACGACCCGTTATTCCTGTTTGAGAACTACACCCGCACCGCGCAGGTCATCGCCGACACGATGGCTGAGGGGCATATGTGGGCGGTGGATAAGCCGATCACACCGGTGCTCATCCGCGACATTGTTGACGGTATCAAGGCCAAATTCCGCGAGCTAAAAACCGCCGGTTACATCGTCGATGCAGATTGCTGGTTTGATGAAACCGCCAACGATAAAGAATCCCTGAAAGCCGGGAAACTCTATCTCGATTACGACTACACGCCGGTGCCACCACTGGAAAACCTCACCCTGCGTCAGCGCATCACCGATAAATATCTGGTGAACCTGATCGCCTCGGTCAACGGATAAGGAGCGCTGAATCATGGCAATGCCCCGCAAGCTTAAATCACTCAACCTGTTTAACGACGGCCTCAGTTACATGGGCGTGGTGTCCTCTGTGACGCTGCCGAAACTGACCCGCAAGCTGGAGAATTATCGCGGCGGCGGGATGAACGGTGCCGCGCCGGTGGATTTTGGTCTCGACGATGATGCACTCACGATTGAGTGGACGCTCGGCGGTTTCCCGGATGAAGAACTCTGGGCGCAGTACGCACTGCCGGGAGCGTCCAGTGTGCCGCTGCGTTTTGCAGGCTCCTACCAGCGCGACGACACCGAAGAAGAAACCGCCGTCGAGGTGGTGGTGCGTGGACGTCACAAAGAATTTGACGGCGGCGACAGCAAACAGGGTGAGGACACCGAAACCAAAATCACCACGGTATGCACCTACTACAAGCTGACGATGAACGGTAAAGAGCTGATTGAAATCGACACCCTCAACATGATTGAGAAAGTGAACGGCGTCGACCGTCTGGAGCAGCGCCGCCGCAATATCGGTCTGGCTTAAAGTATTGACCGGTCAGCCAGGCTGGCCGGTTATCCCGAGTTAACTCCACGGAGAAAAAACCATGAGCAACGCTAAAAAATACAAGAACACTTCTGATAACCCGAACATTGTGACCCTGGTGAAGCCGGTTAAACGCGGTGAGATTGTGATTGAAACGGTCACCCTGATTAAGCCGACCGCAGGCACCCTGCGCGGGGTGAGTCTCGCTGATGTCGCCAGCTCGGATGTGAACGCGCTGATTAAAGTGCTGCCGCGCATGACTTACCCGAGTCTGACCGAGTCGGATGTTGCCGCACTGGAGTTGCCGGACATGATGACGCTGGCCGCGAAGGTGATCGGTTTTTTGGCTCCGGCTTCGGCGGCTTAAGCTTCCCGTCGGGTTTATCGGTCGACGACCTGATGGCGGATATTGCGGTGATCTTCCACTGGCCGCCATCAGAGCTCTACGCCCTGAGCCTGAGCGACCTCATCAGCTGGCGCGAGATGGCGCTTAAACGTAGCGGAAATTCTCATGAGTAATAACGTCAGAATCGAAGTGCTGCTTAAAGCCGTTGACCAGGCAACGCGCCCGTTTAAACACATCCAGACGGCGAGCAAGGCGCTGGCGGGTGACATCCGCAACACGCAGAAAACCCTCAAGGATTTAAACGGCCAGGCATCGCGTATTGACGGTTTTCGTAAAACCAGCGCGCAGCTTGCGGTCACCGGTCAGTCACTGGCAAAAGCAAAACAGGAAGCCGCCGCACTGGCGGTGCAGTTCCGGAATACCGCCAGCCCGACGCGTGCACAGGCGCAGGCGCTGGAAGCAGCAAAGCGTTCGGCTTCGGAATTGCAGACCAAATATAACGGGTTGCGTCAGTCGGTACAGCGCCAGCGGCAGGAGCTGGCACAGGCGGGAATTAATACTCGCACCCTGTCATCCGACGAGCGCCGTCTGAGAAATTCGCTCAGCGAAACCACCGCGCAGCTTCATCGCCAGCGGGAAGCCCTGGCGCGGGTCAGCCGACAGCAGGACAGACTCAACGCCGTCAACAACCGTTATCAGGCCGGTAAACAGCTGGCCGGAACAGCCGGTGCCGTGGGTGCTGCCGGTATCGGCATGGCAACCGCCGGTGTGGCGGCAGGTGTGGGTATCCTGAAACCCGGCTACGACTTTGCGCAGAAAAATTCCGAGTTGCAGGCCGTACTCGGGGTGGAAAAAACCTCACCGGAAATGGAAGCCCTGCGTAAACAGGCGCGCCAGCTCGGCGATAACACCGCTGCATCGGCAGATGATGCCGCCGGTGCGCAGATTATTATCGCCAAATCCGGCGGGGATGCTTCGGCTATTCAGGCGGCAACGCCGGTCACGCTGAATATGGCGCTCGCCAACCAGCGCACCATGGAAGAAAACGCCGCGCTGCTGATGGGGATGCGCTCGGCGTTCCAGCTTTCCGACGACAAGGTCGCGCACATTGGCGATGTGCTTTCGACCACGATGAACAAAACCGCCGCCGACTTTAACGGCCTGAGTGATGCCCTGACCTATATCGCGCCGGTGGCGAAAAATGCTGGTATCAGTATCGAAGAAACCGCCGCGATGGCCGGTGCGCTGCACGATGCGAAAATCACCGGCTCGATGGCAGGCACCGGAAGCCGCGCGGTCATCAGCCGGTTGCAGGCACCGGTCGGCCAGGCGAAAACGGCACTCACTGAGCTGAAAGTCAGCACCGCCGACAGCAAGGGCAACATGCGCCCGCTGTTTACCATCCTGAAAGAAATGCAGGGCAAATTTGAGAAAAACAAACTCGGTACGGCGCAGCGTGCGGAGTACATGAAGGTCATCTTTGGCGAGGAAGCCAGCTCGGCAGCGGCGGTGCTGATGACCGATGCCATGACCGGCAAGCTCGACAAACTCACCGCCACCTTTAAAGCCTCGGACGGCAAAACCGCCGAACTGGTGAAGGTGATGCAGGACAACCTTGGCGGCGACTTCAAAGAGTTTCAGTCGGCGTATGAGGCGGTCGGTACTGACCTGTTTGACCAGCAGGAGTCTTCCCTGCGCCAGCTGACACAGACCACCACCAAATATGTGCTCAAACTCGACCACTGGATTGTGCGGAACAAAGGTCTGGCGCAGACCCTGCTCAAGGTCGGGGGCGTGGCGCTGGCGGTCATTGGCCTGGTCGGGGCGATTGGTCTGGTGGCGTGGCCGGTGATTGCCGGAGTCAATGCCCTGATTGCGGTGGCCAGTCTGCTCGGCACCGCATTTACCGTGGCCGGTGGTGCAATGATGACGGTGCTCGGCGCACTCTCCTGGCCGATTGTCGCCATCGGTGCGGCTATCGCCGGGGGTGCGCTGCTCATCTATCAATACTGGGAGCCGCTGAGCGCCTTCTTCAGCGGTGTGGTGGAAGGACTAAAAGCCGCCTTTGCGCCGGTGGCTGAGATGTTCGCGCCACTGGCTCCGGTGTTTGAGGCTATCGGGCAGAAAGTTCAGGGGGTCTGGCAGTGGTTCAAAGAGCTGATTGCCCCGGTGAAAGCCAGCAAGGACACGCTCGACAGTTGCAAGGAATCTGGTGTGGCGTTTGGTCAGGCACTGGCCGGTGCTTTCCGGCTCGCCATGACACCATTTACCGCCCTGCGTGACGGTATCGAGTGGGTACTCGACAAGCTCGGCCTCATCAACCAGGAGTCCGGTCAGCTCAGTGTGCAGGCCGAAAAGGTCAACGCTTATGCCAGCGGTACCGGTGGTTATCAGCCGGTCACGGCCAGCAGTGGCAAAACCTACACCGACCAGAGCCGCAACGAATATCACATCGCCATTGGCGGTGGTGTGCAGAACGGCGGTGAACTTGACCGCCAGCTGCGCGACAGCCTGGAAAAATACGAGCGCGAGAAACGTGCGAAACAGCGCGCCAGCATGATGCACGACTAAGGAGGATTCACCATGATGCTTGCCCTCGGCATGTTTGTTTTTCAGTTACAGACACTGCCTTATCAGAGCCTGCAACGGGATGTGGATTATCGCTGGCCATCCAACAGTCGCGTCGGCCAGCGACCGGCGATGCAGTTCCTCGGCGTGAATGAGGAAAAAATTGTCCTGAGCGGAAGCCTGCTGCCGGAAATCACCGGCGGCAGGCTGTCACTGCTGGCACTCAACCTGATGGCGGATGAGGGGCGCGCCTGGTCGCTGCTTGATGGCTGCGGCACCATTTACGGCATGTTTGTGATTAATTCAGTCAGCGAAACCCACAGCGAATTTTTTGCCAACGGCTCAGCCATGAAAATTGATTTCACCGTCAGCCTGACGCGCGTGGATGAATCGCTCACCGCGATGTTTGGTGATATTGAGAAGCAGGCCGAAAGCCTGGTCGGGAACGTGCAGAGTAAAATCGGAGGGTTATTTTAATGCTGACCGGAATGACACTCGATGCCGGGGCAAGCATGGCACCGGCGTTTATGCTCACCCTCAACCAGGAGGACATCACCCGCAATATCAGCGACCGGTTGATTAGCCTCAGCATGACGGATAACCGGGGCTTTGAGGCTGACCAGCTCGATATCGAACTCGATGACACTGATGGCCTGATTGAGTTGCCGGTGCGCGGCGCAGTCTTGTCACTGTTCCTCGGCTGGCAGGGGTCGGCGCTGCTGGGGAAAGGTCAGTTCACCGTTGATGAAATTGAGCACCGGGGCGCACCGGATACGCTGACCATCCGGGCAAGGAGTGCGGATTTTCGCGGCACGCTCAACTCACGTCGAGAGGCTTCCTATCACGACACCACGCTCGGGGAAGTGCTCAACACTATCGCCAGCCGTAACAAACTGACGGCCAGTGTCGCGCCGCAGTTTGCCGCGATTGCTGTCCCGCATATCGACCAGACGCAGGAGTCAGACGCGAAATTTCTCACCCGCCTGGCAGAACGCAACGGCGCGGAGGTATCGGTTAAGGCGGGTAAACTGCTGTTCATCAAAGCGGGTGCCGGTGTTACCGCCAGCGGCAAGCCCATTGCGCAGATGACCCTTGAGCGCCGCGACGGTGACCGTCACCAGTTTGCGATTGCCGACCGTGGGGCTTACACCGGCGTGACCGCCAAATGGTTGCACACCAGAGAGCCGAAAGAGCAAAAGCAGCAGGTGAAGCTCAAGCGCAAGGCCAAACCGCAGAACCTGCGCGCGCTCCAGCACCCGAAGGCCAAACCGGTGAAAGCGAAGAAAGCCGCGAAGGAAAAGGAAGCTCGCGAGGGCGAGTATATGGCCGGTGAGGAGGATAACGTGTTTGCCCTGACCACCATTTACGCCAGCAAGGCACAGGCGATGCGTGCGGCTCAGGCCAAATGGGACAAACTGCAACGCGGGGTGGCGGAGTTTTCGATTAGCCTGGCGATGGGTCGTGCAGATCTTTACCCGGAAACACCGGTCACCGTTTCAGGCTTTAAGCGCGTCATCGACGAGCAGGCATGGACAATCACTAAGGTGATGCACTCACTCAGTAATAGCGGCTTCACGACGTCGTTAGAGCTTGAGGTGAGGCTTATTGATGTAGAGTATCAGGAGGAGGGGGGCGCGAATGAATAATTATAACTCGTTGTTATGTAATGGTTTAATGGGTAAAATAACAACATCAAACGAAATCAGTCGAGGTGTTGAAATGTTCCATTGCCCATTGTGTCAGACCGCAGCCCACGCCCGTACAAGCCGCTATCATTCCACCGAAACAAAAGAGCGTTATCACCAGTGCCAGAATGTGAATTGCAGCGCGACTTTTGTGACACTGGAGACCGTAAAGCACTACATAGTTAAGCCTGGCGAGAGAACACCGGTACTGCCTCACCCGATGCAAGGTGGCCAGCAACAAATCCACTGGATGTAAAAAAAGGCACCTCAAATGGGGTGCCTTTTTATCGATGTGGTCAATGTGTGGACGTGACCTGAAATAAATCCTTTTATTTCAACTAAATACAAACAAAAAAGAAGGCCTGCGCAAGGGAGATTGCACAGGCCAATGAGGTGGTTCCTGGTACATACCCATCATACTTCAAATTGTAGATGCGTTGGCTTTCCTCGTTCACCCCAGTCACTTACTTGAATAACTGACTGGGGATTCACTGCGTTGCCGCCTTTCTACAATTCGAATTATTTAGGGTATAGCTTGAATTTATGGGTTATGTTTTTCAGCTCAGCGATAATAACCGCATCTAACGAAGCGGTATGTGATCGGTTTCTAAGAAATCCTCTTGCGCTAAAAAATCCCCTAAATTAACTATTTAGCGTGAGGATCGCGTGAGGTCTGACCTGCCAAATTGCGCATCAGCAGCGCATAATCCAGCGAGACATCTTCCGGCACAGGCATCCATACGGTGTGACCATCGCCCGGAGCCACGTCAATCGGCTGCGCTTTAGTATTTTCCAGCACTTCCAGCGTAAAAGTGACGTTACCTTGCGGCGTCATTAATTCCAGGCTGTCGCCGAGCAGGAATTTATTCTTCACTTTTACCGCCGCCAGCTCGCCACGACGCTCACCGGTAAATTCGCCGACAAACTGTTGGGTTTCAGAAACCGAATGGCCGTAATCATAATTCTGATACGAGTCGTGATTGTGACGGCGCAAGAAACCTTCGGTGTAGCCGCGATGTGCCAAACCTTCAAGTGTGGTCAGCAGCGTTGGGTCGAATGGCTTACCGGCAGCGGCATCGTCAATCGCGCGGCGATAAACCTGAGCGGTACGCGCGCAGTAGTAATAGGATTTGGTGCGGCCTTCGATTTTCAGTGAGTGCACGCCCATTTTGGTCAGGCGTTCAACGTGTTCAATGGCGCGCAGATCTTTCGAGTTCATGATGTAAGTGCCGTGTTCGTCTTCGAACGCGGTCATGTATTCACCTGGGCGTTTGGCTTCTTCCATCATAAACACTTTGTCAGTCGGTGCGCCTGCGCCCAAAGTTGGCTCGATATTTTGTACCGGAATCGGCTCATGAAGATGCACGATATTACCGACATCATCTTCTTTGCCTTCTTCAACTTTGTATTCCCAACGGCAGGCGTTGGTGCAGGTTCCCTGGTTTGGGTCGCGCTTGTTGATGTAACCAGAAAGCAGGCAGCGGCCTGAATAAGCCATGCACAATGCGCCGTGAACGAAAATTTCCAGTTCCATATCCGGCACTTGTTCACGCACTTCGGCGATCTCTTCGAGTGACAGTTCACGGGAAAGGATCACGCGGGTCAGCCCCATTTGTTTCCAGAACTTCACGGTTGCCCAGTTTACGGCGTTGGCTTGCACCGAAAGGTGAACATCCATTTTCGGGAATGCTTCACGCACCATCATGATTAAACCAGGATCGGACATGATCAGCGCATCCGGGCCCATATCGATAACCGGTTTCAGGTCACGGATAAAGGTTTTCAGCTTGGCGTTGTGCGGGGCAATGTTGACAACCACGTAGAATTTTTTACCCAGCTCATGGGCTTCGTTGATGCCCAGTTGCAGGTTTTCGTGATTGAATTCGTTATTGCGCACTCGCAGGCTGTAACGCGGTTGGCCCGCATACACAGCATCGGCGCCATAGGCGAAGGCGTAACGCATATTTTTCAGCGTTCCGGCTGGCGAAAGAAGTTCTGGTTTAAACATGATTTTCTCGTTCTGATTTCAGGTCAGAACCACCGCACAGGATGCGATGGTTTTAAGGCACAATTTTAGGGCGGGCATTGTATCGCCAGTGAGCGCCTGAGTAAACGGCTACACCATCGGGTTGACCTCGCCTGGCAGTTCGGAGGCCGGGATACGCGCGGTGTGCCAGGCGTAACGTAAACGTTTCCAGAACGTGTCAAAATGCACCACAGCCAGGCAATCTCTTACCACATCACTATCCGGATAGAGTGCTTCGGCAAAATGGGCCCATCTCGCACTTTGTTTGATATTAAACAACGTCTTATCCTGCTTGTTGCCATACAAACGCGACAGCGTCACCATCGCCTGCAACGTGCCTTTGTTAGCTTCTTCCTGCACCAGCGCCAAATGCGCATGTGCCAGCGTCAAATCGGTGACTTCAAAAATATTGAGCATGAATAGTGCCCAGGCCTGTTCGTGACCCAACTGGTGCGCCTGCCAGAGGTTATCCAGCAGATTTTTTTCGTAGCCGGGCCACTTAGCACAGTCGCTTTCTTCCTCACACAATCGCTGATTACAGATAGCGAGGCTGAATTGAATATCCCGTAAATCCGCTTCATATTCGCTATAACCGCCATTGGCGATCAGGCTCCGCGTGCTGTCGCGAAGGGCGATTTGCTCGAGCAAAATTTGTGCGGCGCGCTGATAACAGTCCAGTGCAGTCGCGGTTTGATAAGGGACAAGAGTGCCATCGATACGATTGTTATACTCATCACCCAGCCATTGGAGTGCGCCGGGGATATTACGCTGCGCACCAGCTTCTGCCAGCGCTACGCAATACTCCGGGCGGTTGAGCCAACCGAAGGAGCGGATGGTCCATTTCCAGGTCGCGCTGTATTTTATGGCTGAAACTTTCGCAAGCCAGGCGTTACCCTGTTGTTCATTTTTCTCAAAGCCAAACAGCCCTGCGTGCTGGAAATAACCGCGATAAATCAACGCCGCCCAGCCTTCTGCCTGTTGTGAGTTTTGGCAAATAAAATTATAAATCCAGTGGCTGTCCGGGAAATCGCGGAGCGCAAATTTGAGTGCCTGATAGGTGAAATAGTTACTTAGGCTCTTTTTCTCCATGACTACTCGCTGGATACAGCGCCAAAGTGCTTCTTCATTCTTTGAGTCGTCATAGCAGTCCAGCAGCCATTCCAGCGCATTGTGGCGGTCTTCCTGGTTGCGGGCATGGCAGGCAATGGCTTCCGCTTTGGCGATGGTTTTCTCAAGGGTTGCTGGGGAGTCAATATCTTTGATGCGCAGGTCGCGGCATTCGTCCCACCAGATCAGCAGTTCCAGGTGCTCACGCTCGCTATCAGACAGATGCGCACAGGATGGCGATGCGAGGAACTCCTCAATTTCTTGATGGGAACCGCGCCAGCGTGGCATGCGAAACGGAAGATACTCGTCCAGCGCGTGGTATGCCGTCGGGAAAATGGCCAGACATACTGTTATCCAGTATTTTTGGGGGGATTCGTTGTCGGGTGCTGGCAGCACCTGTGGGCGTGGCAGGGAGGGGCAGACGGCTTTGTCCAGTGATAAACCGGAATACGCCATCAGCGCGTCCATTTCTTGCGGTGAACGCAGATGAAATTTAGCCAGTTTCGGTACGCCAGCGGCGCCAGCAGTCTCTGCACCTTCCAGAAAATCAGCCAGCCAGTCGGGTTCGCCAAATACCTGCGCGTTGGTGCTGGCGAGTGAGGCCGCCATCCACTGGCGCGGTTCGCAGTCAATAGCGTTGATTGCAGCAATCACCATCTGTTCATTGCAGGCGCTGGCGCAAACCCACATTGCGTCCGTCGTATCGCGCGCCCAGCCGTAGCTGCGGTATAGCCAGGCACGATGGTTCCAGTATTGCGCTTCGGCAAGCCAGGCGTGAGTGGAACGCGGGCGGGCATTTTGCCAGGCTTTGATCAGCGCCAACCCTTCTGGGCCAGCTTCAACCAGTGGCTCCATATCATTGAGGGGGTTACACATCTGTGTCCAGGCGTGGAAGTAGCGTCTTTCCGCCTCGCGGCTGGTGAAGCTTTCCGCCAGCGCATGGTTAAACAGGGCGTCCAGTTCGTCGTAGTGTTTCGCTTGCAGCTGGCTGGCAATATCGGCGATAAACCACTCTCGTTGCCCGCTATTTTCCTCCATTTTGCTGTTACACATTGTCGCGGTGGCGTTAATAACGGCATCGTTCAGTTCCATGTGTTCATCCCTCAATTCAGTTCGAAAATTTTAAATTCATTCCACGGCAATGCCCGCCAGTGACTGAACGGATCCTCCAGATATTGCATGACGATCTGGAGATCGCGCCCGGCAACCGTCGCTGGGGTGCGGTGGAGCTCCAGCCAGATCTGGCGAGCGCGCACGTAGGCGGTGGCGTAATCTTCCCAACTGCTGAAACAGTCCTGGGCGCGCTGGGCGTTGAGCAGTAAAACCAGCCACGCTTGTTCGTCACTGCACCAGCCTAACCCGGCGATGCAGCGTGTTAAAAAGGCGGTGCGCGCGCAGTCGAAAGCCAGTGCGTCGCGTACCTGCCCACGGGCGGCTAACTGGTCATAAAAACCGTAGGGTGTTTGACCCACACCGCCAGGCCAATGATTTAAAATATCAGCCACTTGTCCGCGTAGTGCGCCGCCATCAAGATTTTCTTTCAGCCCGAGTTCTTTTTTTACCTGTTGCGCCAGTTGCTGGCGTTTAGCGTTATCAATCTTGAACGTTAGCGTGATGTCTTTAGTTTTCAGCCCGTTACGCAACATGAGAATATCAGCCAGCGCCAGTGCCCATTGGCGTCGACGGGTATCGTGGCGTCTTTTCTCAAGATGTTCTTTTCCTGGTTCTTGCGCTGTTCTGGTTTTAGCTCGCTTTGCTTTTTTTCTGGCTCTCCAGAAAATAATCAGCATGGCGATTAGCAGTGAAAGGAGGAGATGCAACGTTACTTCCTCTCGTCAGCGGTGAGATAGCGGGTGGTTTGCAGCGTGAGGCCTTCAATTTCAAACGGTTCGCTGCTGGTGTTTTTCCCGGCAAATGTCGGGTGCCATTTTTTTTGCGGATACAGCATTTCAGCCGCGGTTGCTACCGTCGGGTCAATGGCTTGCAGATGGTGCAGTTCGCCTGGCGCGCTGTGAAGCAGCAACCACTGGAACGCGATGGGCGGCGTGGCGAAGTGTTGCAGCAAATGGAAATTGTTGTGCAGTACGCTCAGCAGAAATCCCTCGTCCTGGATATCGGTAATGAATTTCCAGCCTTGATGTTCCGCTGTCTTTTCATAAACGATACCCATGCCTTCGCAGTCGGCATGGCGTACCGGTAGCGGGGCAACATGGCGCAGTAAATGCAGAACGTCGGTGGCGTATTTTTTTACCGGATGGCGGTTTTGCTTACCTTTGATCTGCTCGATCTCAGGCCCATCCGGGGTGACCTGCAGGCTGATGGTGACGTGGGGAATATTGTTATCGTCGCGCAGGCTGAACAGGCGCATCGCCCCCTGTTCAAGGCGGCTGGCATAGTGATCGCCGTAACCGCCAGTGAGGGCGTTAGCATCCTGGAAGTGCCCCACACAGTGCTGCATATGCCAGGATTCATAGGCCATTTCACTGCGTAGCGCCGGATGCGTGGCGTCAAACTCATACAGCGTCCCGCTGGCCACGCTGATGACTTTTTTCAGCACCTCCTGGGTGGTGGGGCACCAGCCTTGCTGACGGCGGCGCTGCATTTTTTTATGCTCAGCCTCGCGCATCTCCAGTACGGTAAAACAGTTGATGCGCTGTAGTTTTCCAGCCAGACGGGTGTCGTTTTGGCGGGAGAGAAATTCCACCACATTACGCTCAGTGGCGTGGATGTCCGGATGCTGTGGGTCGAGATAATAGAACGTGCCGCCGTCGGCCAGTTTCGGCGGTAACCATGCAGGCATGTCAGTGCCGATTCCGAACCATGTGGCGTAATCAATTGCGTTGCGTACCGGGTTTACGTGAGGGAAACTGCCAATCACCCAGCGATAAAAATGGTTGGCCAACCAGCGGCGAATGTCTTCGCTATCGCTGCGCTGTTCACTGCGCATGACGATTGTCGCCATGACATCGGTCGAGTTGATGACATTGCGCGGTTGATAGGTTTTTTGAGCGTTATTGTCACACATGGCTTTCCCTTGCCTGGTTTGTCAGCGTCAGTCTACTCGCAGATAGTGCCCATCGGCTCGGACGTTCATGCCAAAACCGCATTCAGCGGGTTCACCTGTGGTGGCGTCGATGGCTTCGGGCGAAACGGTGAGCGAGATGTCACATTGAATATAGTCGCCTTCCCGCAGAGCGATAACCCCTTTGTTGTGTTTGAGTGTCACCTTCTCTGAGAACTCGCCCATATTGGGGCCGTAATAAAGCGCCATCATGCCGAGATAGTAACCCTGAAAATCAACAGAATAGGCGGATTCTTTTTCGAGGTCTTTTAAGGTGAATGTCTCCCAGGATGCCAGCCCAGCGTAATTCCAGTATTCACCCGCAGCGGAAGTCGGCTTCGGCAAGGCCGCCAGCTTTTCTTTGATAAGCCCCAGGTTGTAAACAGACTTGGCATCGTCAGGTTTGAGCATCAGCCAGGCGCGAGCTTTACGCCATTCTTTCTGGCGCATCCAGGTGAGTGCCACATTGTTGTACGCGGTGGCGATAGCCTGGTCATCGAGTCGGCAACCTTCGCTCCAGGTCACCTGATTTTCGAAGGCTTCGCGTGCTTTAGGGTAATCTTTGGCTTTGTAGAATTGTTCGCCCTGGCTTGCGTAAGAAGGGATTTTGGCGCAGTCGGCGGCCATTTGTTGTTCGGTGATTTCTGCATGGGCCATGCCCGATACCAGCAGCAATAACGCACAATTGCGTATCTTCATTATCACTCACATCCGTATAAATGAGGTTAATCAATCCGGCTGGCATCGGCTTCCCAGCGGTAACCCACGCCATACACGGCACGGATAAACGACTGTTCTTCATCCAGCGCTTCGAGCTTACGGCGCAGGTTTTTAATATGGCTGTCGATGGTGCGGTCGGTGACGACGCGGTAATCGTCATAAAGCTGGTTTAACAGTTGTTCGCGTGAAAAGACTTTACCCGGTTCATGTGACAGGGTTTTTAACAGACGAAATTCAGCCGGAGTTAAATCCAGCAGTTTGTCGTGCCAGCTGGCCTGGAAGCGGCTTTCATCGATAATCAACGGGCTAATTTCATCGGCAGCGATGGGGTCGCGCTGGCGTTTGCAGCGGCGCAAAATGGTTTTGACTCGTGCCACGACTTCACGCGGGCTGTAAGGTTTGCAGATGTAATCATCGGCACCAATTTCCAGCCCTAACAGACGGTCGATTTCCTCGATTTTGGCGGTCACCATCACGATGGGAATTTCGCAGAAGCGGCGGATTTCACGGCACAGTGTCAGGCCGTCGGTGCCGGGGAGCATTAAGTCGAGCAGGATTAAATCCGGTGGTGTCTGGCGCACAAAAGCCAGCACTTTATCGCCGTGGGTAATTAATTCTGGTGCATATCCCGCAGCACGTAAGTAATCAATTAACAGTTGGCCGAGCTTAGGCTCGTCTTCAACAATTAAGATGCGCGGTGTGTTTTCGTCAATCGGTAACTCGGTCATACAGGTCTCAACGATTCTGGCTCCAGCGGTAACTCTACTGTAATGCTAACCCCGCCGAAAGGCGAATGGGTCGCGGAAAGCTTGCCATTATGGGCGTCGACAATGTTCTGGCAGATAGACAACCCAAGCCCTGAGCCGCCACTGGCGCGGTTGCGTGAACCTTCGGTTCGGTAAAAACGCTCAAACAACATGGTCAACTGTTCGTCATTGACGCCCGGCGCGCTGTCGGCGAAGTGCATCACGAAACGCTGATTCACCACTTCACCGGAAATAACCAATTGCCCACCGGCATCAGTATAACGCAGGCTGTTTTCCAGCAAATTATTGAATAATTGCATTAAACGGTCACTATCACCAAAAATGGTCACGCTGTCCGGCAGTGCCAGGCTAATGGTTAAACCGCGCGAATTAAAACGCTCACGGAAAGCGCCAGCAACAATTTCCAGTAAGTTAATAATATCCAGCGACTGCTTCTGATAGGCCAATGCCCCTTCGTCGGACATCGACAACTGGTGCAAGTCATCAACCAGTTTGGTTAGCGTCGCGACTTCCATTTGTAGCGAGACAACGGATTCAGGGGTGAATTTGCGCACGCCATCCTGAATCGCTTCCAGCTCGCCACGCAAAATGGCTAGCGGGGTGCGTAATTCATGGGAAATATCCGCCATGTAAGCGCGGCGCATGTTGTGGTTTTTCTCAAGCGTACTGGCAAGTTGGTTAAAGTCTTGCGCCAGTTTGCCCAGTTCATCCTGGCTGGTGGGATCGACGCGAGTGGTGAAATCCCCAGCGGCCAGTTTATGAGTGCCTTCAACCAGCCGTTTCACCGGAGCCAGTAACCCGCGAGCGAGGAAGAAGGTGGCCGCCGCCGCAAGCAGGGAGGAGAAAGCGACGATAATCCAACTGGTGCGACGTTGCTGCCTGTCGAAATTAATATCGGTGTTGCGTGTGAGCCGTTCAACGGGCGAAGCCACCACCCAACCGGCGTCACGGCCATTCACGTTAATCGCCCGGCGCATACCATCGCCGGGAACCGGGCCGCGCGGGCCAACCAGTACTTTGTAATCTTCATCGACAACCCAAAACTGGGTGCGCCAGCCGTGGGGTGGCAGGTTATGATTTTCATCATCGCTATGCTCAAAAGAGCGCAATAGCTTGAACATAAAACGGTCGTTGTTGCGCAGGAACTGCCAGTTACCGTGCTGCGCATATTGTTCACCCAGCGCTTCGCTGAGCATCTCCAGACGCTGTTCATTGCCGCGTTTGATGTAGTCAATAAACCCATGTTCGAAGCTGAGCCGCACGCCCCAGTGCATGGTGGCGAGTACCACCAGGCAGGTGGAGAAAATCGCCAAAAACAGTTTGCCGGTAATGCCAGGCCGCCACAGCTTCATGAGCTACTCCTTTTACGCCGCGCAATCACGACATTTTTGGTGGTGTCCTTCGGGACGCGAGCAAAAATTAGCGCTGGCAGAGCGATAACCACTGCCATGCTGAGATACGTATACATAAAGACGCTGTGAACCACGGTGCTATCTGCCGTCAGTTGATGATGGCCATACATGCCCAGTAGCAACCCGGCGATGGTGACGCCAATACTCATCGAAAGCTGCATCACCATCGACAACAAACTGTTGCCGGAGCTTGCCAGATCGTCAGGCAGATCTTTTAGCGTCAGGGTGTTCATGGATGAGAAGCGGGTGGAGTTCACCATTCCGAGCAAGAACAGCACCACCGGCAGCGCGTAATACCAGCCCATCAGCGCGGTTGCCATAAACAATAAGATGACCAGCGCCAGAGCAAGCGTGGAGGTGACTAACACGTTGCGGTAGCCAAAGCGGTTTACCACCTGCACCACAATGCGTTTCATGCCCATGCTGCCCAACACCATCGGGACCATCATTAACCCAGCGTGGAACGGCGAAAACCCGAGGCCGATTTGCAGAAACACTGGCGTCATAAATGGGATCATGCCGCTGCCGATGCGTCCGCAGAAGCTGCCCAGTAAACCGAGTGAAAAGGTCTGCGTCTTAAATAGATTCAGGTTGAACAAAGCGTTGTCATTGGCTTTGGCGTGCCACAAATAGAGCGCCATTGCCGCCGATCCACCGCCGACTAACATCCACAGCGTTGATGGCGTGATGCCCAAACCTTTGGCACCATCCAGCGCAATGGTCAGCGCCGCCATACCGAAGGCCAGCAGCACAAAACCCATCATGTCGAATTTGCGCGTCTGCATGGTGTAGTTTGGCATTAGCCACAGTGTGGCGATGGCACCGATAATGCCTACAGGAAGATTAATTAAGAAGATCCAGTGCCAGGAGGCGTATTCCACCAGCACGCCGCCGAGCGCCGGGCCAAGCAACGGGCCAATTTGCCCAGGCAAGGTGACGAAGGTCATCGCCGCCATATACTGCTCGCGCGGGACGATTTTCATCACCGTCAAACGCCCAACCGGCACCATCATTGCGCCACCGATCCCTTGCACCACGCGCGCCATCACCAGCTCGTCAAGGGTTGCAGCATGGGCACATAACAGCGAACCGATAGTGAACAAGACGATGGCGGTGAAAAAGATATTGCGTACGCCAACACGGTCAGCCAGCCAGCCGCTGGCGGGTAACATTACCGCCACCGTTAAGACATACGACACAATCACCGAGTGCATATGCAGCGGGCTTTCACCGAGGCTCGCCGCCATGGAGGGCAGAGCGGTATTGACGATGGTGGTGTCCAGCGACTGCATGAAGAAGCCGAAGGCGACAATCCACAGTTGCCAGCGCACGGCAGCAGGCAGTTCAGTCATTTAACTATCCTTCATAAACGGTGGATGACGCTGGCGCTTATCCACCCTACAACGGCAAGGTTTTGTAGGGCGGTTAAGCAAAGCGTCACCCGCCAGCGATTGCTGAAGTGGTTTTACGCGCAAACCGCATCCGTAAACGGTCAAAGAACAGATACACCACCGGCGTGGTGTACAGCGTCAGCAATTGGCTGACCACCAGACCGCCGACAATGGTAATCCCGAGCGGCTGGCGTAGTTCCGCGCCATCACCGCTGGTAAGCACCAAAGGTAATGCGCCAAACAGCGCTGCCAGCGTGGTCATCATTATCGGGCGGAAACGCAGCAAGCAGGCCTGGAAAATGGCCTCTTCAGGTTGCAGATTGCCGTTGCGCTGCGCGTCGATGGCGAAGTCCACCATCATGATGGCGTTCTTCTTCACGATGCCGATTAACAGCATGATACCGATGAGCGCAATCAGGCTAAATGGCGCACCAAAAATTTCCAGCGCCAGCAATGCGCCAACCCCCGCAGACGGCAAAGTCGAGAGAATCGTCAACGGGTGAACGTAGCTCTCGTACAAAATTCCCAACACGATATAGACCGTGGCGATGGCGGCGATGATTAACAACACCTGCGATTTCATGGTGTCCTGGAAAACTTGCGCGGTACCGGCGTACATGCCGCGCACCGTTGAAGGCACGCCGAGCGCGGTCATGGTACGGTCGATAGCTTCACTGGCTTGTGACAACGAGACACCCGTCGGCAGGTTAAAGGAAACCGTCGAGGCGGCAGAAAGCCCCTGATGGTTCACCGACAGCGGCGCATTTGCCGGCTGCCATTTTGCAAACCACGACAGCGGTATCGCTTTGCCTTCTTTATTAATGACGAACATTTGATCCAGTGCGCTGATGTCTTGCGTATAGCGCGGATCCACTTCCATCACCACTTTGTACTGGTTAAGCGGCTGATAGATGGTTGAAATCTGGCGCTGGCCGAAGGCGTTGTTCAACAAGGCATTGGCGTCTTGTACGCTAATTCCCAGACGCGCCATCGAGTCACGGTCATAAAGCAGATCCATTTCCGCGCCATTGTTTTGGCTGTCGGAGTTAACGTCAGCAAGTTGTGGCAGTTTGCTCAGCGCCTGGCGGATTTTTGGCTCCCAGGTTCGCAGATCGGCCAAATTATCGGAAAGCAGCGTGTACTGGTAACTGGCGTTGGCCTGACGACCACCGACACGAATATCCTGCACCGCCATCAAGAACAGGCTGGCACCCGGCTCTTTTGCCAGTGATTTGCGCAGGCGGTCGATCACTTGTTGCGCGGTTTCTTTGCGCTCGGAAAGTGGCTTGAGCGAGATAAACATCATGCCGCTGTTAACGCGCGAACCACCGGTAAAGCCGGTGACGTTCTCCACGGCCGGATCATCACGCACAATCTTCATGAAATCCTGCAATTTACCGCGCATCGCCTGGAAGGAAATGCTTTGGTCGGCCTGAATATTGCCCATCAAACGCCTGGTATCTTGCTCCGGGAAAAAGGTTTTCGGGATGGCGATATACAACCAAATGTTGAGCGCCATGGTCGCCAACAGCACTACGCCAACCAGTTTGGTATGATTCAACACCCACTTCAGCGAGCGGCCATAGCCTTGCTGCATCGCCACTAACAGGCGACCAAATCCACGCTGACGAGTCGGAGAATGCTTCGGGTTATTCTTTAATAACCAGCCACACATCATCGGCGTCAGGGTAATCGACACCACCAGCGAAATCCCGATGGCGACCGACAGCGTGACGGCAAACTCTTTAAACAAGCGGCCAGGCAACCCGCCCATTAATAACAGCGGCAGGAATACCGCCACCAGCGATAAGCTCATCGACAGCACGGTAAACCCGACTTCGCGCACCCCCTGAAGTGCGGCCTGCAACGGTTTAACTCCCGCTTCGAGATGACGTGAAATATTTTCCAGCACCACAATGGCGTCATCCACCACAAAACCGGTGGCAATCGTTAGCGCCATTAGCGACAAGTTGTTCAGGCTAAAGCCGCACAGATACATGGCGATAAACGTGCCGATTAACGACACCGGAACCGCTACCGCTGGAATAAGCGTGGCGCGGCCAGAGCGCAGGAACAGGAACACCACCAGAATCACCAGCGCGACTGAAATCACCAGCGATTGCTCGACTTCCGCAAGTGAGGCACGAATGGTTGGCGAGCGATCCTGAGCGATTTGCAAATCTATTGAAGCCGGAATGGTTTCACGCAGATCGGGGATTTTTGCCCGAATGCGGTCCACCGTTTCGATGATGTTGGCTTCCTGTGACTTACGGATCATCAGCAAAATTGCCGGTTTCGCGTTTGCCATCCCGGCGTTACGCACATCCTGCACCGAGTCGCTCACGGTGGCGACATCGCTCAAATGCACCGCCCCACCGTTGTTGTAATGGATGATCAACGGCTGATATTCGGCTGCGGTTTTCAGTTCATCATTAGTCTGCAATTGCCAGCGGCGTGAGCTGTCTTCCACCGCACCTTGCGGGCGACGGACGTTGGCGTTATCAATAGTGGTACGTACGGCATCCAGTGAAACACCCTGGTTAAACAGCGCTTGCGGGTTGAGCGCTACGCGTACCGCCGGGAGCGAGCTGCCGCCGACATCCACATCGCCCACGCCATCAATTTGCGCCACGGTTTGCGCCAGTTGCGTGGAGGCAAAATCATATAACTGCCCCTGGGAAAAGGTGTCGGAAGTCAGCGTCAGAATCATAATCGGCGCATCTGACGGGTTGGCTTTGCGGTAGGTCGGGCGGCTTGGCATTCCGCTCGGTAACAAACTTTGCGCCGCGTTGATTGCCGCCTGCACATCGCGTGCAGCGCCGTTGATATCCCTGTCGAAGGCAAATTCCAGAATGATGCGCGTACTGCCCAGTGAACTTGATGAGGTCATCTCATTCACGCCCGCAATGCGCCCGAGTGCGCGCTCAAGCGGTGTGGCAACCGACGAAGCCATAGTTTCTGGCGAAGCGCCCGGCAGTGATGCACTAACCATAATCACCGGGAAATCCACCTGCGGCAGCGGGGCTACCGGCAGCAGACGGAAGCCCAGCACGCCGCACAAGGTGATGGCGACAGTCAGTAAAATGGTGGCGACTGGCCGATAGATGAACAGTGCGAAGAATTTCACAGCACTTCCTCATCACGACGAGCAAAACGGCGACGCACCGCGTGCGACAGGTTATCGAACAGCAAATAGATAACCGGCGTAGTAAACAGCGTTAGCACCTGGCTGACCAGCAACCCGCCGACCATGCCGATACCCAGCGGGCGGCGCAGTTCCGCACCCACGCCCATCGACAGCATCAACGGTAATGCACCCAGCAATGCGGCAAGGGTGGTCATCAGTATCGGGCGGAAGCGCAGTAAGCAGGCCTGATAAATCGCGTCGTAGGGTTTCATCCCTTGTTCACGTTCAGCTGCCAGCGCGAAGTCGATCATCATGATGGCGTTTTTCTTGACGATACCGATCAGCAAAATGATGCCAATGATGGCAATAACATCCAGTTCGGCTCCCGCCAGCATCAGCGCCAGTAGCGCCCCGACACCTGCCGTTGGCAACGTCGACAAAATAGTAATCGGGTGAATAAAGCTTTCGTACAACACGCCGAGCACGATGTACATCGCCACTACCGAGGCAACAATCAACCAGATGGTGTTGCCTAACGCCGCCTGGAAGGCGAGGGTGCTACCCTGGAATTGGGTGCTGATGTCCGCTGGCATCGCCAGATCTTTTTCCGCCGCCGTAATCGCCTGCACCGCTTCGCCGAGCGAATGGTCACTGGTGACGTTGAAGGAGAACGTGGACGACGGGAACTGGTCGAGATGGTTGACCGTCAGCGGTGCAAAACGCTGCTCGATTTTGGCAATGGCGCTGAGCGGCACGCTGCCGCCATCGGTGCTGGCAAGGCGAATGTTATCCAGCCCGCTTAGCCCTGGCGTGGTACTGGTGTCGTGTTCGAGCACCACGCGATACTGGTTTGCCTGGGTGTAAATGGTGGAAATCAGGCGCTGACCAAAGGCGTTATACAGTGCGTTATCGACATCTGACATCGAAATACCCAGGCGGCTGGCGCTGGCGCGGTCAACATTGATATATGCCACCAGCCCCTGATCCTGCCAGTCGCTGCTGACATCCGCGAGTTCCGGCAGCGCGCGCAGTTTTTCGGTTAGTTGCGGTACCCAGGTGCTGAGTTCGTCAAGCGAGGTAGCCTGTAAGGTGAACTGATACTGCGTGCGGCTGACGGTGGTGTCGATGGTCAGATCCTGCACCGGTTGCAGGTAAAGCTCGACGCCCGGCACTTTAGCCACATTATTTTGCAGCCTCTGAATCACCACCGGAATACGGTCGTCACGGTCGTTCAGCGGCTTGAGGTTGATTTGCAAACGCGCACTGTTGAGCGACGGGTTGGTGCCATCCACGCCAATAAACGACGTCAGGCTTTCGACCGCCGGATCTTTCATGATGACATCGGCAACCTGCTGCTGGCGCTGCGCCATGCTGGAAAACGAAACCGATTGGGGTGCCTGCAAGGTGCCCTGAATAATCCCGTTATCCTGAATCGGGAAGAAGCCTTTAGGAATGAAAATCCACAGCACCACCGTCAGCGCCAGGGTGCCAAACGCCACGCCCAGTGTCAGCCACGGGTGGTGCAACACGCGGGTCAACAGGCGGCCATATCCGGCAATCACACGGTCGAAGAAACGCTCACTGGCGCGTGAAAAACGGTTCTGTTTGCGCAGCGATTCGTGGCTTAACATGCGTGCGCACATCATCGGCGTTAGCGTTAATGACACTACCGCTGAGATTAAAATGGCGATCGCCAGCGTGACGGCAAACTCGCGGAACAGGCGGCCAACAATATCGCCCATAAACAGCAGGGGGATCAGTACCGCAATCAGCGAAAAGGTCAGCGAGATAATCGTGAAGCCAATTTCTCCGGCCCCTTTCAATGAGGCAGCCAGCGGCTTTTCGCCTTTTTCGATATAACGCGAGATGTTTTCAATCACCACTATCGCGTCATCAACCACAAAACCGGTGGCGATAGTGAGCGCCATTAGCGTCAGGTTGTTGATCGAAAAATCAAGAAACACCATCACGCCAAAGGTACCAATCAACGACAGCGGAACCGCCACCGCCGGGATAATGGTCGCCGGGACATTGCGCAGGAACAGGTAAATAATCATCACCACCAGGGCGATGGCGAGCATCAACTCATGCTGGGTGTCGCTGACCGAGGCACGAATATTGGTGGTGCGGTCGCTGAGTAATTTCACCTCGACCGATTTAGGCAAACTTTTGGTTAATGCGGGCAACATCGCACGAATACTGTCGGCGGTGTCGATGATATTCGCGCCAGGCTGGCGTTGCACGTTCATCACAATCGCCGGCTGCTTGTTGGCCCATGCACCGAGCCAGGCGTTTTCCGCCCCTTGCTCAACGGTGGCGACATCGCCAAGGCGAATCGGTGCACCGTTCTGGTAAGCAATAATCAGATTGCGATACTCAGCGGCAGACTGCATTTGGTCGTTTGCAGATAGCGTCACGGAGCGGTCCGGGCCATCAAGGCTGCCTTTTGCCGAATTGACGTTGGCGCTGGTAATTGCGGTGCGCACGGTTTCGCTGGTTAAACCTAGTGCGGCAATCGCTGGCGCGTTCAGTTTCACGCGCACCGCAGGGCGCTGGCCGCCGGAAAGCGTTACCAGGCCGACACCGGAAACCTGCGATATTTTCTGCGCCACACGCGTTTCCACCATATCTTCGACTTGCGTCATCGGCATGGCGGTTGAGGTGACGGCGAGCGTCATAATCGGCGGATCGGCCGGGTTCACTTTGCTGTAAACCGGCGGGTTCGGCAGGTCAGTCGGCAACAGGTTAGTGGCGGCGTTAATCGCCGCTTGCACTTCTTGTTCGGCGACATCAAGCGGCAGCGTTAGCTGGAATTGCAGCGTCACCACCGAAGCTCCACCGGCACTTTGCGAAGACATTTGTTTCAGGCCAGACATCTGCCCAAACTGGCGTTCAAGTGGGGCGGTGATCGCCGACGTCACCACATCCGGGCTGGCACCTGGATAGAGTGTGACGACCTGAATTGTCGGGTAATCGACTTCTGGTAGCGCTGAAACTGGCAGGAAGCGGTAACCGATAATCCCGGCAATTAAGATAGCCACCATTAGCAGGGTGGTGGCAACAGGCCGCAGGATAAACAGGCGCGATGGGCCTCCTGTGGCGCCAGGGGGTAATACCTGCATCAGGAAGCCGCTCCGTTACGATGATGTTTTGCTGGCGCGTCAGTGCTTTTTGCCGGCGTGGTTGAGGTCGCGGATTGTGCTTCAACCACTTCCACTTTGGCGCCTTCGGTCAGGCGGTCAATACCGTCGGTTATCACGCGGTCACCGGCAGAAACCCCGGCGGTGATCACGACTTTCTGGCTATCCTGAATGCCGATGGTTACCAGATGTTTGCTGACTTTATCTTCGCTATTAAGCACCCAAACGAAGTTGCCTTCGTTACCCATTTGTACCGCCGCAGTCGGGATAACGACCGCATTTTGCTGGGTGTCCACCAACATGCGCGCGTTAACGAACTGGTTTGGGAACAGCGCGTCGTCTTCGTTATTGAAACGCGCCTTGAGTTTGATGGTACCGGTGGTGGCGTCGATTTGGTTGTCGAGACTCAGTAAAGCACCGCTGCTTAGTTTCAGCTTGTTGGTACGATCCCACGCTTCGACGCTCAGTGTCATACCCGCTTTCTGTGCTTTTACCACCGTGGCAATATCATTTTCAGGCAAGGTGAAAATCAGGTCGATAGGGTGCGTTTGGGTGAGCACCACAATGCCAGTGGTATCACTGCTGGAAATCTGGTTGCCGACATCGACTAGTTTTAAGCCGACGCGGCCATCAATCGGTGCGGTGATGCGGCTCCAGTCGAGCTGTAATTGCGCGCTGGCAACGGCGGCTTCATCGGCCTTAATGGTACCGACAGATTCATTGACTAACGCTTGTTGGGCGTCCAGTTCCTGGCGGGATACCAGGTTGGTTTTGACCAGTTGCTGAAAACGCGCCAAATCCCGGCGAGCATTGGCGAGAGTCGCCTGATCTTTTGCCAGTTGGCCTTGAGCCTGGGCAAGAGCGATTTTGAACTGGCTTGGGTCGATTTCTGCCAGCAAATCACCGGCTTTAACTTGTTGCCCTTCCTGGAAGTGAATCGCCTGTAATTGCCCGTCGACACGGCTGCGTACCGTCACGGTATTTGCCGCAGTAATGGTACCGAGGCCAGTGAGATAACGCGGCACCGATTCACTGGTCGCTATTGCTGCCTGAACCGGAGCAAGCGCCGCACCGCGCATCCCATGACGACTGCCAGCGGAGCGTTGTTGTGCTGATTGCGAACCCGAGGTGTCGTTACTGGAATTCGTGCTGCGCCAGTAAAAAACGGCGGCGATAACGACAATGACTGCGGCTGCAATCCATAACCCACGTGCGGTGCGAGTGCCTTTCATAGTTGTAAGTGTTCTCTTCCTGGAGCCTATAGGCCTAATGATACTAGTGTAGTGAGTGAGGGTGGCGGAAAAATGGAGGAAATATGAAGTACTGTATGGATAAGTCTTAGAAGGCGGTTTTTTGCGTACAGGCTCGTAGGAATACGCTTGAATAG